>QKGU01000004.1 GCA_003250325.1 Paludibacter sp. | reverse complement strand
GGATTAGGAAACAGCAGCTCGGTTGTTCCTTCCATTAAAGGACTCGGTCTCGAAGAAGCCCGCCAGGAAATTCTTTCATCTTCTTTTGTGGTTGGAGCTGTAATATATGACGAGACTCCTTCGGGCGACGAGGATGAATATATTATCTATCGTCAGCGCCCTTCGGCAGGAAGTTCGTTACCTACCGGAAGCCGCATCGACATTTATCTTTCGAAAGATAAATCGCGTGTAAATGAGACCTTTGAAGAGGATGAAGTACAAGAAAATTCAGACGAACAATTTTTCTAAAAAACACCAAATAAGATTAGTGTGAGAGAAGATTATTTTGACGAGATAGACGAAATTGAAGACGATGAACCGAACGGAACCGAAGAAGGTCGTAAGCTTTTCGAGCATTTCCGTTTTGTGGTGGATAAAGGTCAGGCGATAACCCGGGTTGACAAATACCTTGTCAACTGCATGTCGAACACTTCGCGTAACAGAATTCAGGAGGCCGCCGATTCAGGAAACATTTTGGTGAATGGCAAGCCCGTAAAATCGAATTACCGCGCTAAACCGTTGGATGTAATTACCATCGTACTGGATTATCCACCCAACGAATTTCAAATTATTCCACAAGATATACCGATTGAAATTGTTTACGAGGATGATGATATTATTCTGGTAAATAAGCAACCCGGCTTGGTCGTTCATCCCGGCTTTGGAAATTTTGATGGCACATTGCTGAATGCCATTGCCTGGCACATGAAAGATCATCCCGAATTCGATCCCAACGATTCGCGTATCGGGTTGGTACATCGTATCGACAAAGATACTTCGGGGTTAATTCTGGTGGCAAAAACCGAATTTGCCAAAGCACATTTAGGAAAGCAATTTTTCGATAAAACCACTCATCGACGTTATCAGGCGTTGGTTTGGGGAAATATGAAAGAAGATGAAGGAACAATCATTGGCGCGTTAGCACGTGATCCGAGAGATCGGCTTCAGTTTACCGTTTTCCCTGAAGGTGAAAATCCTTTTGCAAAGCATGCGGTGACACATTATAAAGTGTTGGAACGACTAGCTTATGTAACGTTGGTGGAATGCAGACTGGAAACTGGGCGCACTCACCAAATTCGCGTTCACATGAAGCATATCGGGCACACCTTATTCAACGATGAACGTTATGGTGGACATCTCATCCTGAAAGGAACAAATACCGCCATGTACAAGGCATTTATAAAAAACTGCTTTTTTGTTTGTCCTCGTCAGGCGCTCCATGCAAAAACGCTTGGATTTGTTCATCCGCGTACCGGGGAATATATGCATTTCGATAGCGAATTGCCGACAGACATGCGGGAACTGATTGAAAAATGGAGGAATTACGTGAAGAATATGGAGTAAGACTCATAATCCGTAGATGGAATAAGAGTTTTTATTTTTGATATAACAGTCTGGTATTTAATTAATAATTAGTCATTTACAATTTCAAACTCTTTTTTGGGGCTGAGGTCTTATGAAAAAAAATATTGCCATCGTTGCAGGTGGAGATTCATCGGAAGTAGTCGTATCGCTTAAAAGCGCGGCTGGACTTTATTCGTTTATGAATAAAGAGCGTTACAATGTTTTCATTGTTACCATTGTAGGGAAAACCTGGCAGGTAGAATGGTCAGAAACTGAAAAAATAGCCATTGATAAAAACGACTTTAGTTTCGTTCGTAATGGTGAAAAAACAAATTTCGATTTTGCATACATCACTATTCACGGTACACCGGGCGAGAATGGGATTCTTCAGGGATATTTCGATTTAATCGGAATGCCATATTCCTGTTGCGGTGTGTTGGCTGCTGCTTTGACTTTCAATAAGTTTACCTGTAATCAGTACCTGAAAGGATTTGGCGTAAAAGTGTCGGAATCGTTGGTTTTGAGAAAAGGACAATCGGTTTCGGATGAAGATGTTACGAACCAAATTGGATTCCCTTGTTTTGTAAAACCGAACGTGGGAGGCAGTAGTTTTGGTGTAACTAAAGTAAAAACGGTAGAGCAACTTCAACCGGCCATTGCGCTTGCTTTTTCTGAAGGCGATGAAGTGATGATCGAGGCTTTTATGTCCGGAACGGAAATTACCTGCGGGATTTACAAAACTAAAAATAAGTCGCAGGTGTTACCTATAACCGAAGTGGTGAGCGAAAATGAATTTTTCGATTACGATGCAAAATACAAAGGTCAGGTGCAGGAAATTACCCCGGCTCGTATCAGCGATTCGTTGACCGAGAGAGTGCAGAAACTTACGTCCGCTATTTATGATATTCTCGGTTGCAAAGGAATTGTACGTATCGATTATATTATTTCGGAAGGAGATGTGATTAACCTGTTGGAAGTAAATACAACTCCGGGAATGACAGCGACCAGTTTCATTCCGCAACAAGTGGCTGCTGCCGGGTTGGATATAAAAGATGTAATGACCGATATAATTGAAAATGAATTGTCATAGCTACAAGCTACGGGTTACAAGAAATTAGTAATAAACTTTGTAGCCCGTAACTTGTAACTCGTAACTAAAAGAATATGAAAACATTCAATGAGATATCTCAGTTGGTTGCCAACGAGCTTGAAAAAATAAATTGGAACAAAGAGCCGAAAGGACTTTACGAACCAATTGGCTATGTGCTCTCGATGGGAGGTAAACGCATTCGTCCGGCTTTGGCTTTAATGGCTTGCAACCTGTTTTCCGAAGATCTGCAAGCTGTAGTTCGTCCGGCTTTGGGAATCGAGATATTTCATAATTTCACTCTTCTGCATGACGACATAATGGACAAAGCGGATGTTCGTCGGGGCAAACCTACCGTTCATAAAAGATGGGATGATAATACGGCAATTCTTTCTGGTGATGTGATGCAGATTGCAGCTTACCAACTTATTGCCGATACGCCTGCAAATGTGCTGAAACCAGTTCTGGATTTGTTTTCACAGACTGCTGCCGAGATTTGCGAAGGTCAGCAATACGATGTTGACTTCGAGAACCGAGAGAACGTAAAAGCGGAGGAATATCTCGAAATGATACGTTTGAAAACGGCTGTTTTGTTAGGCTGCGCTTTGAAAACCGGTGCACTGATTGGTGGAGCAGGAGAGAAGGATGCTCAAAATCTATACGATTTTGGGATTAATATCGGCTTGGCTTTCCAGTTGAAAGACGATTTGTTGGATGTATATGGTGATGAGTCAACATTTGGAAAGAAAATAGGTGGGGATATTTTGAATAATAAGAAAACTTATTTATTAATTCATGCACTTAAATTGGCAAAAGGTAACGATCTTCAGGAACTTCAAAATTGGCTGAATATTGCCGAAGAAAATCAATCTGAAAAGAAAATTAAAGTGGTAACTTCACTTTATAACAAACTGGGTGCAAAACAAATTTGCGAAGAGAAGATGGAGTTTTTTTATACAAAGGCCATCGCAAATCTCGAAAAAGTGTCGGTTTCGACCAATAATAAGCAAGAATTGAGAAATTTAGCCGAAAAATTAATGTTGAGAAACGATTAATTTTTTTATCTTTGTAGGCAACTAACATTTTTCAATTTCTTAATTGTCAATTTTTCAATTTCAAATGCGAAAATATGCAATTGTAAATTGTGAATTGCGAATTGTAAATTTCATGCCCTACCGAAGACTACCGAACACTGATCAAGCGCGTTTACGTGCCCTGCGTTTAGCCATCCAGCAATCCGACAAGCAGAGTTATGGCGATTTAGTGGTTGCTTACAAAACCATTCACGAGGCAAAAACATATCTGAATATTTTCGAAAAGCAATTAAAGCAATACCAACAAACGCTCGAAAGTCAGGTTTCAGCCAACAAACGATACCAACAAATAGTCCACAATGCCCGTCTTTACATTTCTCACTTCATTCAGGTTTTCAATCTTTCGGTCATTCGTGGCGATATTAAAAAAGATCACAAATTGTTCTATCAGTTGGATCCTAACGTTCACAATGTTCCGGATTTAAGTACCGAATCTGCTCTGTTACATTGGGGAAAATGCGTGATTGATGGAGAAAACGAAAGAATAAGAAACGGCGGTTTGCCTATTTATAATCCTGCGATTGCAAAGGTTCAAGTCCATTATGAGGTGTTTAAGGAATATAAATCAAGCCAGAAACTCTATCAAACTACTACAAACAGGAACTGGGAAGAGCTTGTAGGCTTGAGAGAGCAGGGAGACGCGATTATTTTGGATATTTGGAATCAGGTAGAAGCGTGTTATAAGGAAGAAAGACCATTCTCCCGATTAAAGAAATGTCAGGCTTACGGGCTGGTTTACTATTATCGTAAAGGCGAAAAAGAACTGACGAAAGAAGATGATTTGAAAATTGCTTAAAGCATCGTTTCGGGAGTAATAATCCTATCCATTCTTATATCATCTTCCCAAACAGGAATCGTTTCGAGGAGTTGAAAATCATAGCAAATTCCAATTTTTACAGCCTTGCTTTCTTTCAAAAAACGGTCATAATACCCTTTACCGCGTCCTAACCGGTTTTTTTGTTTATCAAAAGCTATTCCTGGGATTAATATCAGTTGAATATCTTCGATGTATTTTTGCTTCGAATCGGGTTCCATAATTCCCAACAAACCTTTTTGCATAGTCTCCTCCGATTCAAATTTTATTGGAAATATATCGTCTCCTTCGATGGCAGGAAGCAGTATTGTTTTACTGTCCTTCCATTTATTTATGAAGTCATGGGTTGGCAATTCATCGGATAATGACCAGTATAAAAAAATGGTATCTGCCTGTTGAAATTCAGGGGTGAGTTCTAATTGTTGGAAGACTTTTTCGGCTTGTGCTGTTTTTTCTGGGGGTGTAAGCTTAGCTTTTAAACTTTTGATATATTGACGGATATTATTTTTCTGAGCAATTATTTCTTCCGACAATACTTCCATATTCTGTAATCTTAAAGTTGACCGGCTTCGACAAGAACAATGATTCTTTCTATCAGTTTATCTTTGTCGTTTGCATCATATCCAGTCTTTAAATTTGAACCAAAAACCACTGCTACTCCCTGCCAAAAGAAAGCTGATACGCTTCCACGGTATGCCTTGATCAATTCATACGACGATTTGTCACATTCCCGATCAACCAGTTTGAGTAATAATCGTCCCTGATTGATTGTCATTCGTTTCAATTCCGGTTCATACTTTTTGAATACTTCTTTTTCTACCTTATTCAGATATTTCTTACGGGCATTATCGGTTGCCATGCCTCCCATGTTAGAATTTATTTTAGCCAACTCGCTGGCGACTAATTTGGCGTATGGCAATGTCTTTTTTACATCCCGAACCGTTCTCCAGAAATAACGTTCCTGAGCTTTATTTTTGAAATTATTGCGCGGAAAAACCCACAAATCATTCAGATAGGCAAGAAATATTGTGTCTGTTCCGTTCACTTCTACCAACAAACGAGCTCCTCCTCTTGGAACGTATTCGTTCTTAGCATCTTTCGATTGTGCATAAGTTTCCGATAAAACAGTTGATATCAGTATGCAGAACAATATAAATAAGCTTTTTTTCATCGTTGCAAAATTAGGTATTTTTTTATAAGGTTGTCATCTCAAAAGCAATAAATTCTTCAAAATGAGTTTTTATAAAATTTAATTTGTTAATTTAAATCTTTTTTTATAATTTCGATTTTTGTAGAAAATATATGTATAGGCACGTATTAATCCACATTTAAAAAACCTAAATCATGAGAAAGTCAATAGCATTCTTTTTCTGTTTATTTTTTGTTTGCACTCTCTCGTCTCAAATTACAAATATCATTCCAACTTCTACTTCTATTGCGCAAACTTCTGTTGCCGATTCACATAATTGGTCTGCGTTCAACAATCCGGCTATGTTGGGGAATGTGCAGCAATCAGAAGTTGGGATACAATTGGATAACAGGTATTTAATTAAAGAGCTAAACACTAAAAGCTTACAATTTGCTTACACTACCAATTTTGTGAATGCCGGACTTTCATTCACTCATTTTGGCTATTCGCTCTATCACGAAATGATTTATGGGCTAAGTTTCGCCCGAAATTTTTCCAATATCTTTTCAATGGGTGTTCAGTTCAACTATTACTCTTCATACTTCATATCTTCCAACTCCTACCGTGGAGCACTTCTTCCACAAATTGGTTTGTCGGTAAAACTAAATCCCAATTTCAGCATTGGCTTTCAATCGTTTAATCCTTTTCAAACCAACATTCAAACCGAATATACAATTAAACGTATATCGTCCATTTTTAGTTTGGGTACCGAATATTTTTTTAGTCCCGACTTTTTATGGCGAACACAGATGGATAAAGAAATCAGTAGCAATTACAGGTTTGCTACCGCGTTTGATTATCAAATGATAGAGCAAATGAAGATAAAACTGGGAATTTACGGCTCGGATTATCTTGTTCCGTGCTTGGGAGTTGGTTTCAAAAACGGAAGGATGGGAGCTGATCTTAATTGCGAGTTGCATCCTTTACTTGGATTGAATACAATGGTTGCTTTGAAGTACGAATTCGGTAAATAAAATATCCTCGCAATGCATAAATTCAAATTCATTTTTGTTCTGCTGTATTGTGTTTTTAGTCCTTTAATATTAAGGGCTCAGGATGCTGTAAACACTGCCGAGCAACTTATTGCCGATATTTTTGAACAGTACACCGCCGAAAGCGAAGATGCAATTGACTATGAAACTTTTTACGATGAACTTATTAATTATGTTCAGAATCCGGTAAACATCAATAAAACTTCGCGGGAAGAACTTGAGCATTTCCCTTTCCTTTCAGACATTCAAATCGAGAATATTTTGTCTTATGTTTATCGCTTCGGTTCGTTGAAAACCATTTACGAGCTGCAACTTATTGATGGTTTGGACATGACGGATATTCGACGAATGTTGCCTTTTGTGTCAGTTGGCGAAGGAAGTGACGAAAAGCAAAAGATTTACTTTCAGGATTTAGTGAAATATGGAAAGAATGAATTGTTTCTTCGGTTGGATAAAGGGCTTGAGACAAAAGAAGGATACAAATTACCTTTAGAAACTGAAAATGAAGAATCAACTCAGGCTGCTTATCTGGGTAATGCACTTTATCATTCATTGAAATATCGCTTTCATTATAAGGATAGGGTTCTTTTTGGTCTCACGGCAGAAAAAGATGCGGGTGAACAATTCTGGGGTACATCAAACAAAGGATACGATTTTTACTCGGCGCATGTTCAACTGAACAGATTCGGGAAATTTGAGACCATTGTTTTGGGCGATTTCCGTGCAAATTTCGGACAAGGCTTAGTGCTTCGACCTGAATTTGGAATGGGAAAATCTTCTTATGTGCTGAACGTTACGCCCCGAAATTCCGGATTGAAAAAATACAGTTCGACTGATGAATATAACTTTTTTCGTGGTGCTGGAGCAACCGTTCGGTTGGGTGAATTTAATCTGTCGGCTTTTTACTCCAACAAAATGATTGATGGTGATACTTTGAACGGAAGTTTTTCGGGAATTTATAAATCAGGATTACACAGAACTGCTTCAGAATTTAATAAGAAACATACGGTTAATCAACAAGTCATTGGCGGAAATGTCACTTTCACACATCTCAATTATCAGTTGGGTTTTACAGCGGTTCATACCATTTTGAACGACATCCTTCAACCGGAGAAATCGGTGTATAATTATTTTTATTTCGAAGGAAAAGAACAAACAACCGCCGGATTGAACTACAGGTTGCGGTGGCACAAGCTGAACTTTTTTGGTGAAACGGCAATGACCGGCAATGGATCTCTGGCAACATTGAATGGGTTTTCTTTCAGTCCGCTTTCGAAAGTAAGCATAGTAGCCTTGCACCGTTATTTTTCGCCTGAATACGAAACGTTTTACGCAACGGCTTTTTCTGAATCATCCCGAATCAACAACGAATCCGGCTTTTATTTGGGAGCAGAAGTTCGTCCGTTTGCGAGATGGAAATTCTCGGCTTATGCCGATAGTTACAAATCGTTTTGGCCTAAATTTGGTGTGGATGCCCCGGATGTGGGAATGGATTATTTGTTTCAGGCTGATTTTTCCCTGAAAAGGAACATAAACATGTTTTGGCGATTTAGATTCGAGGAAAAACCGGAGAATAAAAGCGGTTCGGAAAACACCATGCCCGAAGTTGTTCCGACAAGACGAACATCGCTTCGCTATCAGTTGTTATATTATTTTGGCGATTTTAGTTTTAAAAATTTAATTGAAGGAAATCTTTTTGATAAAGGAGATGCAGTCTGGACTTATGGTTTAATGGCTTATCAGGATATAAGTTATCGATTTTCAAAGATTCCCTTGAAATTGGATTTCCGCTATCAGTTTTTTGATGCGACAGATTACGAAAATCGGTTTTACTCTTACGAAAAGGACGTTCTTTATGCTTTTTCCATTCCGATGTATTATGGATTGGGAAGTCGCTATTATTTAAATGTCCAGTACGAAATAAATAAACATTTTTCCATATGGTTCAAAATTGCTCAAACCACGTACGCCGACGATCGGGAATCGCTGAGCAGCGGTAATGAAGAAATTTCAGGCAACAAAAAGACAGATGTGCGCTTTTTGCTGAAATGGGAGTTCTGATTTTTGAGCTATTTGTGCAAAACTAGGAACTTTTGAATCGATTAATTCTGAATGTCCAAAATGATAAATTTTCTATAATATTTGGCAAGTGTTCAAATATTTAGGAAAAATTGCCATCTCTACATTGCAATTTTAGAATATTGCAGTATCTTTGCAGTGTTATTCAGCCCGAAGATTATCTCCTCGCCGATTACTACAACTTACAACATACTAATAAAATGGACTTATTAGAAAAAATTATGGCTCGTGCCAAGGCAAATTTACAACGTATAGTTTTGCCGGAAGGTACTGAAATCCGCACATTGAAAGCAGCGGATATTATTTTGAAAGAGAAAGCTGCAAAGCTGATTCTCATTGGAAATGAATCGGAAATTAAGC
>QKGU01000088.1 GCA_003250325.1 Paludibacter sp. | reverse complement strand
GCCAATAAGGTGTTCATGAAACCTTTGAAGCCTTTCTTTCCTCCGATAACAAATCCGATAATCAGATCTACAACCGTTGTAAATGCAGTTTTTGCGAAGTTTAAATTGTCGTTTTTTCGCGGTGATGTAATTGACTTTATAAATGTTACAAGATCGATTGTTGCAACAATTTCATTGTATGTTTGTCTGAGAATTCCTTCCTGAGCAGATTTTTCAAGCTTAAGTTCAGCTAAACGGATCATTAATTCCTGTTGGTTGGTTATCTTTGAGTTTCCCATTGTAGAAGTAGTTTTTCGAAAGTGTTTTGAATTCAATCGTTGTTTAGAAATTTGCGAATTATTTTGTCGCGTAATGGTGTCTGGATAAGTTTTTTGCGGAATAAAACGATGCAGAGAAGCAGCACCAGATAGAAGCCTGCGACAATGCTAAATCCGTAGAAATTGTTGTTTAGTAATTCTGAAAAATAGAAACCCAACCCAATACTGAAAATAAAGAGAAACATAAATGAGATTAATCCAATAACGATGGAACTGATTAATTCAGAGCCGATTATTGCTGTTCTGTTCGTGAGTTCCAGTTTTACGATTTCCAGATTTGTATTAACATACTGTTTGATGTTTTCACTAATATCTTCCATTTTCTTAAATTCTTGCATTTGTATTTTGAGTTAAAGTTTACTTTGTTATATCTTAATTTCTAACATGTATAACTTTTAATTTGTTCGTTCTTTGTCTAAATCTCTTAGTTTTTATTTTTTAAAATCTGATGCGTTAAATTGGAATACGAAATGAATATATATGTTTTAGATATTCTGTAAACCCTTTATTTATGCAATTTATTAGATGTTTTGTAGAATAAATATGAAAAAATACTTTGGTATATGCATTTTTTGTTGTACTTTTGCACCGAATCTTAATAATTATGCATTTATGAAGAATAAACGGAATCGTTTACAAGTTATATCAGAAATTCTTCGGTCTACTGTGGTTGGTAGTCAGGAAGAATTGTTGAAAATGCTCAGTGAGCGACAGTGCGAAGTGACTCAAGCTACCTTGTCGAGGGATTTGAAGTTATTGAAAGTGGCAAAAACTCCGTTGTCAAACGGTACATATAAATACATTTTGCCGTCGTATAATAAACCATTACCCAATCAGGGGGCTTTTAATACTTTGATCGCACATGGAGCAGTTTTGAGCCTGGAATTTTCAGGTCAGCTTGCCGTTGTAAAAACAAAACCTGGCTATGCCAGTGCTATTGCGTGGGATATCGACAACAAAGCTACCGAACAGGTTTTAGGAACGATAGCTGGTGACGATACAATCTTAGTAATTCCACGTGAAGGCATAACTCGTGAAGACATATTGGATATGTTGAATGTGACTTTTGCTGAAAAAAATTAGAGGAAGTTTGATTGGCACAAACACTAATAAGCATTCGAAAACAGAAGTTTCATGCGTCGAATCCTAATGTGAGGATTCAAAAAAAATTATCAAAAAAGGTGATTTATTAAAAAAAGGTGTTGCTTTACAGGAAAGAGTTGTAAAGTATATTAGAAATCAATCAAATTGAAAATGGATAAAGAGAATATCGTTGATAATATAACGGTACAGGTAGCTGATGAACGTTTCTTAGGGTATGTTGAAACCATCTTAACCACCATAGCTGAAGCAGCTAAAATTAGAGGCACAGGAATTGCAAGACGCTCGCCTGAGTATGTTGAGCAAAAAATCAAAGAAGGAAAAGCTATTATAGCTTTAAATGGTGAAGAGTTTGCAGGTTTTTGCTATATAGAATCATGGGGCAATAAGAAATTTGTTGCTAACTCAGGATTAATTGTAGTAGATAAATTCCGTGGAAATGGATTAGCCAAAAGAATTAAACGCAAGGCGTTTGAACTTTCAAGAGAACGTTATCCGGAAGCTAAAATTTTTGGATTGACTACAGGTTTAGCTGTAATGAAGATAAACTCTGAATTAGGTTATAAGCCGGTTACTTTCTCAGAACTTACTGACGACGAAGCTTTTTGGAAAGGCTGTCAGAGTTGTATAAATTACGATATTTTGCAACGGACAAACCGCAAACATTGTCTTTGCACAGGAATGTTGTTCGATCCGGCGAAGGATGGTAAGTAATTTACATAGTATTAATACGCAATTTTGCTCTTAAACTGTAAAGTTGTAGATTATATAAAAAACAATGAAAGAAAAAGTATTATTAGCATTTAGTGGAGGACTCGACACTTCTTTTTGTGCCATGTACCTGGCTAAGGAAAAAGGGTATGAAGTACATACCGCGGTTGCTAACACCGGTGGATTTAGTGCCGAGGAACTAAAAGTAATTGAAGATAAAGCTTTCCG
>QKGU01000040.1 GCA_003250325.1 Paludibacter sp. | reverse complement strand
CGCGGAACATACGTGTATTTCGTTCCTGACAATACCTTGTTCAACGACTACTCATACAACGAAGAGTTTATCGAAACTATGTTGCGTAACTACGCTTATCTCAACACAGGGTTAACGATAAATTTCAACGGAAAAAGAATTCTGTCAAAGAATGGATTGACAGACCTTTTAAATGAAAATATTACGGCCGAACCACTTTACCCAATCATTCATTTAAAAGGTGAAGATATTGAGATCGCATTCACTCACAGCGACCAATATGGCGAGGAATATTATTCGTTTGTAAACGGGCAACACACGACTCAGGGCGGAACGCACCAAAGCGCTTTTCGTGAAGCGGTAGCCCGCACCATTAAAGAATTTTTCAACAAAAATCAGGAACTTACCGATATAAGAAACGGAATTATTGCTGCTGTTTCCATTAGTGTGGAAGAACCCGTTTTCGAATCACAAACCAAAACTAAGCTTGGTTCTCGTGATATGTCACCATCAGGAGGAATATCGGTCAGCAAGTTCATTTCCGACTTTCTGAAAAAAGAACTCGACAATTACCTGCACCGAAATACTTCTACCACCGAAATCATGCTCCAAAAGATTCAGGATTCGGAAAAAGAACGTAAAGCCATTGCTGGCGTAACGAAACTGGCTCGCGAAAGGGCAAAAAAAGTAAATCTGCACAATAAAAAGCTTCGCGACTGTCGGGTACATTACAACGATGCTCCAACCAAAGACGAAGCAAAAAATAAAGCAATCGAACAGTCCTGTATCTTCATTACTGAGGGTGATTCAGCGAGTGGATCTATCACCAAAAGTCGCGATGTAAACACACAAGCTGTTTTCAGTTTGCGAGGAAAACCGTTAAACAGTTATGGCCTGACCAAAAAGATTGTTTATGAAAATGAGGAGTTTAATCTTCTGCAAGCCGCATTAAACATAGAAGAAGGCATCGAAAACCTAAGATATAATAAAGTGATAGTTGCTACCGATGCTGATGTCGACGGTATGCACATTCGATTACTATTGATAACCTTTTTCTTGCAGTTCTTTCCCGATTTGATAAAGAAAGGACACGTTCATATTCTTCAAACCCCTCTTTTCCGTGTACGTAACAAAAAAGAAACGATTTATTGCTACTCAGAAGAAGAACGCCTCAGTGCTTTATCAAAATTAGGTGCAAATCCGGAAATAACCCGATTTAAAGGATTAGGAGAAATTTCACCGGATGAGTTCAAACATTTTATCGGGAAAGATATTCGACTCGATCAGGTTTCGTTAAAGAAAGAAGATGCAGTGCAGGATTTGTTGTCATTCTATATGGGCAAAAACACTTCCGAACGTCAAAACTTTATTATCGACAATCTGGTGGTTGAAGAAGATGTTTAATATTTAAATCATTCATGTCAATATCATATTACAGCGAAAACGATTCGAACGACATCGATGAAGATGTTTATTTCATGAAGCAAGCGCTCATAGAAGCCCAAAAAGCCGGTGATCGTGACGAAGTTCCTATCGGAGCCGTTATTGTCTGTCAGGGGCGAATTATTGCACGTGGACATAATCTTACCGAAACATTAAACGATGTTACCGCTCATGCCGAAATGCAGGCAATCACTGCTGCAGCCCAGTTTCTAGGAGGAAAATATCTGACTGATTGCACTCTTTATGTCACAGTTGAACCTTGTGTTATGTGTGCTGGTGCTCTTGGTTGGTCACAAATTGCAAGAATTGTATACGGTTCTTCTGACGAAAAGCGTGGATTTATGCGTTTTGCTCCCAATACTTTACATCCCAAAACGAAAATCTCGAGTGGCATTTTAGACTCAGAATGCAGCAAACTCGTTAAAGATTTTTTCAAGAACAAAAGAATCTAAAATTCAAACAATATAGTTACAATACTACTTTTCTTGTGTAGTATTTTTTGTAAGAACTGACATTATTTATCATAATAATTTCAACTTTTCACGCCTGCCATATAATCTAATTTTCAGATATTTAAACAGACAATTAACCATATAATTCTACTCATTAAGCCATTATAAAAATCTAATTCCTCAAAAAAATTAGTTTTTATAGTAATTATTACAATGAAAATTTATTGATAACATAGTAATTTCAATTATTGAAGCTCAATAAGCGCCCTCTAAATACTAATTTATGTTATAATTACACATATATATTGGTTAACGTATGTTATTAAACATGATCATAAGATTCATGATCAATTATCATTTACAATTATCAAGAAAAAAAATGTAACAATAGATTGTAATAGCTTTTACAGCCAATTATTATTCTTTTCTACATTAAAATTGAATTATTGAATTGACATTTTTGTTTATTCAACTATATTTCAATATGTTACTACAAATAAATATAACAAGATACAAACAAACTTTCCTCCAACATATAGAAATCCATCAACAAAATATATTTTTAATAGAAAATATACAAAACAAGTAAACAAATTCACTACATAAAGCTGAATATCAGAATAATAAAAATAAATATTTATGTTTGCAATGTAGAT
This sequence comes from Paludibacter sp., assembly GCA_003250325.1. Lineage (GTDB taxonomy): Bacteria > Bacteroidota > Bacteroidia > Bacteroidales > Paludibacteraceae > Paludibacter. The sequence goes on along the minus strand of QKGU01000040.1, from coordinate 6,539 downwards.
TTTAAGTAAAGTCTGAACAAAAAACTTATTTATTTACATAAAAACTGATATTATGAAAACAATTACACTTAAATCAGTCATTGTATCGCTAATGATAGTTTTATCATTGACGCAAATTTCAGCTCAGGATCTGGTTGGTTTTAGAATTGATGTTCTTGGATCTCGTTACTCAGATCAGCTATACCTTTTCTCAGTTCCCACATGTACATGCAATTTTGATAATGGCTGGGATGGATTTAAAATGATTGGAACGAATTCACTGGCTCCCATAATATATGCAGAAGAACCCGGTGGAAAATTTCAGGTAGATGCTATTCCTGATTTTAACGAAACTCAAATAGCGTTCAAAGCAGGTGAAGATTCCGAGTACATTTTATCCTTCTTTACTCAAAATCTTTCAAGATTTTACTCAAGTTTATATTTAGTAGATCTGGTTGAGAATAAAACAATCAATCTAATGACTCCCGGGATTACATATACATTCAGTGTCGAATCAACTACTGCACCAGTTATAAGATTCAAAATAATTACCCAATTACCTGTAGTTGAAGTTCCGGCAGATACAACTGTTATTGAAGATCCTGTCATTGATCCTGCTACACCGACACCAACAGATACTATAATTGTTGAAGATCCAATCATTGATCCTGTCATTGATCCTGTTACACCTACACCAACAGACACTCTAATTGTTGAAAATCCGGTTGAAGATCCAGTAATCACAGATCCTACCGACAACGGAAACGGTGACAAAGACAAAAAAGATAAGAAAATAAAGATCAAAGTTTCCAAAAAACATATATCTATTGAAAACGATTCTGACAACAATGGCCTCGTGAGAATTATGGATGCAAAGATTGGAATGATAGTAAAAGAATACACTTTCAAGAGAGATGGTACTACCGAAATAGAAGTAAACGTTTCTGCAGGGATATACGTTATTCAAGCTGCAACACAAGAAGAAGAAACTTCAGTTAGCACAGTATTTTGACCACATAAAAATCTTATTATTTATTTCAGAACATTGGATTAATAAATCTTCGTTTAGTTTCTTTTTAAGGAAAATGCAGAACCGTTTTTTGGTTCTGCATTTTTCATGATAAAAAATGTTTAATCGAATTACTACTTCGTTATTAAAATTGTTTTATAAGAAATAAACTGACGACCAATAGGCTGTTTCAGTTACATCAAATCAAATTTATTACATTTGTAAAAAATATAATATGAAAAAGCTCGACAAAGTAGTATGGGGTATAATCGGAGCCGGCGATGTGTGCGAGATAAAAAGCGCACCAGCACTTTATAAAACTCCTTTTTCGGGAGTAAAAACAGTTATGCGGAGAAATGCTGAAAAAGCAGAAGACTTTGCGAAACGTCACAACATTTCCAACTGGACCACCGACCTCAACAAAGTCCTCGACGACAAAGAGATTAACGCAATTTACATCGCCACCCCTCCGGATTCGCACGCCGAGCTAACAATAAAAGCCGCAAAAGCAGGAAAAGCCGTCTATGTAGAAAAACCTATGGCCAACTCCTACTCCGAATGTATTTCTATGATCGAAGCATGTCAGGAAGCTAATGTACCCCTTTTCGTGGCGTATTACAGAAGAACACTTCCCGGCTTTTTAAAAGTGAAAGATTTGATTGATAGCGGAGCTATTGGTGATGTTCGATTTGTAAACATAGAAATGAATCAACGGTTACAACCCGAATTAATTGCAAATTCTGATAGCAACTGGCGTGTAAATCCTGAGATCGCAGGAGGAGGATACTTCAATGATTTAGCTTCCCATCAGCTGGACTTTCTTGATTTTGTCTTCGGTCCGGTTGAAGTTGCAAAAGGGATTTCATTAAATCAGGCAGGCAGATATAAAGCTGACGATATCGTCACTGCTTCATTTAAGTTCGAAAACAATATCATTGGAACGGGAAACTGGTGTTTTAGTACAAGTTCTATCTCCGAAAAAGATGAAATTAGAATCGTCGGTTCAAAAGGGGAAATATCACTTAATTCTTTTGGCAGCCCCATGATTATCAACCTTAAAACCTCAAATCATCATTCAGAAGAATTCAGCATTAGACACACACAACCAATTCAAAAATATCTGGTCAGGATGATTGTTGATGAATTGAGGGGCGTAGGCCAGTCACCGAGTAACGGTATAACGGCATCGAGAACCAACTGGGTAATGGATAAAATAATAAAGAATTAGTTGGCAAGCAGCAACTCTTCCGCTTGTTTTACTTTGTCGAAAGTAAAGCCTGATATTACCTCATTTTTGTAAGTACATATTTCATCGTTGCATAGATTACCTATACTTCCCTGATGAGTATGATTTACATCTTTATTTGGTACAAAGTTTCCGGCTTCGATATCCAGACCTACTTGTTTATAAGCATCGCGAAACGGAACTCCCGATAAAGTAAGGCGATTTACTTCTTCCACGCTAAACAAAAAATCGTAACGGGAATCATCCAGAATATTTTCGTTGACTTTCACTTGTGCCATCATCATTGTTGTCATTTCGAGGCAATCGTTCAGTTCCGCAAAAGCAGGCACGAAAACTTCCTTGATTATTTGTAAATCGCGGAAATAACCTGATGGTAGATTATTGTTGATCAGCATTATTTGCTGTGGAAGTGACTGCAATTTATTGCATTTAGCACGGGTCAACTCGAACACGTCCGGATTCTTTTTGTGAGGCATTATGCTTGAACCAGTGGTGAATTCATCCGGAAGTTTTATAAATCCGAAGTTTTGCGAAGTAAACATACACGCGTCAAAAGCCAGTTTAGCAACAGTAGCCGCCACGCTTGCCAACGCATTGGCGACAGTGCGTTCCATTTTTCCACGTCCCATTTGCGCATAAACCACATTGTAGTTCATCGTATCAAAACCAAGCAAATCGGTTGTTAGCTGGCGATTGAGAGGAAAAGATGAGCCATATCCGGCAGCTGAACCGAGCGGATTGCGATTGGTAATTTTCCATGCAGAAAGCAGCAGTTGCAAATCATCGGCCAAACTTTCGGCATAAGCACCAAACCAAAGTCCGAACGACGACGGCATTGCTACCTGTAAGTGTGTATAACCCGGAAGCAACACATTTTTATATTTGTTGCTCTGCGAAATCAATACATCAAATAAATCGGAAACTGAATTGACCACTTTTTCAATTTCAGCACGGGAAAAAAGTTTCAAATCCAGCAATACCTGATCGTTTCGCGAACGTCCGCTATGGATTTTTTTGCCAATATCTCCGAGTTTACGCGTCAGCAGCAATTCAACCTGCGAATGAACATCTTCCACGCCATCTTCGATAACGAATTCATCATTCTCGGCAAGAGTATAAATATCTTTCAGCTCCGACAACAATTGTTTCAACTCCGATTCCTCAAGTAAACCGACAGATTGAAGCATTCGAATATGAGCCATCGACCCAAGCACATCGTACTTTGCCAGAAATATATCCATTTCACGGTCGCGCCCTACTGTGAACGCTTCTATTTTTGCATTAACCTGCGTATTTTTTTCCCAAAGTTTTGTTGCCATACACTTATTTTCTCTCTCGAGTATAAATGAATTAAAAATATTTCTTAAGCTTTTGCACTCAAAGCAGTTGCAATCGTATCCGCTATTTTATTTATCCCTTCTTTCAGCTTTTTATCCACCATCATTTTAATCATGGCTGGCAGTTCTGCTTTCAAAGTCAGCTTCATGCGGGTGTCATTTTCTGCAACCTGCTTCAATTGAACCCACACATTTACTTGTATCGGAGCATGTTCCGACCCAAATTTTATCGTTTTAAACGGCTCACGATCAATGATTCTGAAACCGATCCGGCCAAAGCCATCCACCGAGAAACTAACGCTATCTGCATCAAACTCAATATCTTTTGCTTTATCGGCCAATTCGGGATTATCCTGAATTCTTTTCAGATTATTCAGGTCGCTAAGTATACCAAAAACCACTTCTTCGTTCGAAGAAATGGTTTTTATATCGCTTTCGTATGTTGTCATATATTTGATTTACAATTGATTATTTTTCGGCTTATCCGAATTGCAAAGATAACAATTATCTTGTGCAATTCAACTTAAGTTGAACGATCGGGAACAGATTATGTTCAATCGTAAATCCGAAACTATAAAAACAATCAATTAGATTTGTTCCGTTTTCCAGGTTGATGGGCTCTTGCGCCATTCCTGAAGCGTTTCGATATCTTCAGCATCGATGTAATTAGTTGCCAGAGCTTCTGCAAGAACTGAATCGTAATTACACAATGTAGTAAGTTTTACTTTTGCAGCTTTGAATTTTTGTTCTGCCACAGGAAATCCGTAAGTAAAAATTGCCAGCATTCCCAACACCTGAGAACCATCTTTGCGTATTGCCTCAACTGCTTTCAAGCTGCTACCACCAGTCGAAATCAAATCTTCGATAACCACCACTTTTTGTTTGGGACGCAAATCACCTTCGATCATATTTTCCAATCCGTGATCTTTCGGAGTAGGGCGAATATAAACAAAAGGCAATCCTAATGCATCAGCCACCAGGGCTCCCTGTGCAATAGCTCCCGTTGCAACACCGGCAATCACTTCCACGTCAGGATACATTTCAAGAATCAAACGTGTGAGCTCAATTTTTATAAAATTACGGATTTGTGGATACGAAAGAGTTTTGCGATTGTCGCAATATATAGGTGAATTCCATCCCGAAGCCCAAACAAAAGGGTTATTCGGTTGCAATTTTACAGCTTTAATCTTAAGTAGCTTTTCTGCTACACTTTTTTCTAATGATTTCATTTTGAAGAATTTTATATTAACTAAACAATGATATCCCAAAGCCCTAAGCAGGCGGATTTTCATTGTGCAAAATTACACAAACAAGTTGAAAATCAAAACACAAAAAAGCATATTATAAAACATTTTTTAATTTTTATTTTTGCATAAAAATTAGTCTAAAACACCACTAAAACATAAAAATTCAGCTGTTGCCAATAATTATTCAGAATTCAGCTCAGGATGGAGCTAAAAAAGCATCTTCAATGTGTTCGACACGAAATGAATTGCCATGTGGAATCACTGAAATTACATCAAAACGCGTATTCCCGTTCCAATCGAACTGCAGAATATATTCGTGCGCAGCATCGACTAAATTTTTAATTTTTCGGAGCGTTATTGCCTCTTCCGGATGTTCAAATGTTTCGGATGAACGTGTCTTTACCTCCACCACAACGAGCCAGCCATCTTTTTCAGCTACAATATCAAGCTCAAGCTTTCCTATTTTTCCGAAGGGAGTTACGTTGTGCCAATTGACATGCCGGATAAAATATCCCTTTTCTTCAAGATATTCTTTTGCCCGCTTTTCGCCCAATTCTCCTAAAACATTGTGTTCTGCCATATATCGAGTTGAAGATTAATAGTTAATTAACAGCCAGACTTTTAGTTTAAGAAACAAGACATCTGGCAAAAATACAGTTTTTTGATAAAAGCCCGTTAAAAATTGGAATGATAATATTATTTTTGTACGGAATATGAACTAATATGGCTAAGAAAACTCCCATCCCGGTATCTAAACGTAACTCATTGCGCACTCACAGGCAAATCTTCACACTGAACGACGAAGAGAACAAAGCCTTAAATCGTTATATTGCTAAATATAAGGTTCAGAACAAATCGAAATTTATTCGTGAAACGTTGATGCTGGCAATTATTAAGAAGTTGGAAGAGGATCATCCAACTCTTTTTGATTAAAACCAGTAATCAATTTATTTCATCACATAAAAACTCTTTCGTCCTATGGAATATCTACTTAGTCTTTTTGCATTAGCCGTCGGTTTTCTCTTTTCATGGTTTATTGCTTCACGTCGGCACGCAAATGCCCGAGTTATTTCCGACGAGAAAGAAAGAACTCTTCTGGCAAATCTTACAGAAACTGAATCTCAAAAATCAGTCATTCAGGAAACATTAAGGTTAAAATCCGAAGAATTAACGAATTTGCAACAAGAATTTGCAAAACAAAACGAACTTTCGAACAACCGTGGCATAGAAGTTGCTGCACTAAAAGCCGAAAACAATCACCTTCTCGAGAAACTGGAAACCCAGAAAACAGAGTTGGAAAACCTTCAAAAACGGTTGACCTCCGAGTTTGAAAATATAGCAACAAAGATTTTAAAAGAACGTTCGACCGAATTTTCAACTGCAAATCTGAAAAATCTGAGCGAAATTCTGAATCCGCTAAAAGAACGCATTCAGAATTTTGAGAAAAAAGTAGATGAAACGTACGACAAAGAGTTGAGAGACAAAATCAGTCTTCGCGAAGAAGTGCGAAAGCTTACCGAGTTGAACACAAAGATAAGTGAAGAAGCCAATAACCTGACAAAAGCCCTTAAAGGAGACGTAAAGAAACAGGGAAACTGGGGCGAAGTAATTCTGGAAAGAGTTTTGGAGCGTTCCGGTCTAACGAAAGGTCAGGAATACGAGCGCGAAGAAGTTGTTGATGGAGCCAATAATGTTGTTCAGCGTCCGGATGTAATCGTTCA
>QKGU01000098.1 GCA_003250325.1 Paludibacter sp. | reverse complement strand
AGAACTGCTGATTTCCATTTTTTTATGTTTGTAATAAAAAAAATGCTATATTTGCACCTCTTAAAAAACACCGAATCGATTACGAAACAATTAAATGTCTTATTTTAAATAAAAACTTTCCATGCAAAACAAAGGACTTATCAGACTTTTTGCAGCAGCACTAGCTTTAGTGTGTATATTTTACCTTTCATTTAGCGTTGTTACAGGGACTTACAACAAAAAAGCATACGCCGCAGGCGATAAAATGAAAGAGTACAATTACCTAGACTCTATTGGAAACGAAAAAGTGTGGTTGGGTTATACTCTGAAAGAATGTCGCGAAAAAGAAATTAACCTCGGTCTCGACCTTAAAGGTGGTATGAACGTGACTCTTGAAGTATCTGTCCCCGACATTATCCGTTCCTTATCCGGATTCAACACATCTCCTAACTTCCTGAAAGCTCTGGAAATTGCGTCGGAACGTCAAAAGACAAATAGCCAAATCAGATATTTGGATTTATTCGTACAGGCTTATACCGAATTGGACCCACAAGCTAAGCTGGCTACAATTTTCAGTACTTTCGAATTAAAAGATAAGATTTCGCTTACTACTCCAAACGATGAAGTTGTAAAAGTATTGAGAACAGAAATCGATGGTGCTATCAGCAATTCTTTCAACGTATTGCGTACACGTATCGACCGTTTCGGTGTAGTTCAACCCAATATTCAGAAATTGGATAACACCGGACGTATCTTAATCGAGCTTCCTGGTATTAAAGAACCGGAACGTGTTCGTAAACTTCTTCAGGGATCTGCGAATCTTGAATTCTGGGAAACTTATAATATCGAAGAAATCAGTTCATATCTTCAAGCTGCCAACTCGGTATTAGCAGGGTTGAACAATGCCGGAGTTGAAACTGATTCTACAAAAGCAGCTCCTAAAATTGCCGAAGAAACTAAAACAAAACCTGCAAGTGAACTTGACAGTTTGAAAACTGCCATGATGAAGAAATCGGAAAGTTCTACCGATTCTATCAAAATGCGCAACGAAGCTATCAAGAACAATCCTTTATTCGCAATTTTGGATACAAGATATGGTCGTGGTTGCGTTGTAGGTGTAGCTTTGAGCAAAGATACTGCTAAGGTAAATGCTTATTTTGCAACAAAACAAGTAAAAGAAATTTTACCACGCGACCTTGGTCTTCGCTGGACTGTAAAATCGCTTGATGATAAAGGTGAAGCATTCCAGTTAATCGCGATCAAAATAACCAACCGCGATGGACGTGCTCCATTAGCTGGTGATGTAATTACCGATGCTCGTGCAGACTTTAATCAAACTTCTGCTTATGCTAATGTTAGCATGACTATGAATGCCGAAGGAGCAAAAACATGGGCTCGCATGACAAAAGATAATATCGGAAAATCAATTGCTATTGCTTTGGATGGATATATTTACTCTTTCCCAACTGTAAATACTGAAATTACCGGTGGAAGCTCACAAATCACAGGAAACTTCACAGTTGAAGAAGCAAAAGACTTAGCAAACACATTGAAATCGGGTAAAATGCCAGCTCCTGCACGTATTGTTCAGGAAGATATCGTCGGTCCTTCATTAGGAACCGAAGCAATCAATAGTGGTTTGATTTCATTTATTATCGCATTCGTTCTTGTTCTTATCTACATGATCATGTATTATGGATTCATTCCTGGACTTATTGCCGATATAGCTTTGTTCGCAAACGTATTCTTCCTGATTGGAATTTTAGCTTCTTTCTCTGCCGTTCTTACATTGCCTGGTATTGCCGGTATCGTTCTTACCCTCGGTATGGCCGTGGATGGTAACGTAATTATTTACGAACGTATCCGCGAGGAATTAAGAGCTGGAAAAACAATGAAACGTGCTATTGAAGACGGTTTCAGCAATGCAATTTCTGCAATTGTGGATGCAAACGTAACAACTCTTATCACTGGTATTGTATTGGCAGTTTTTGGAACAGGTCCTATCAAAGGGTTTGCCAATACATTGATCATTGGTATTATTACTTCTTTCATTACCGCAGTGTTCTTAACTCGTATGATGTTGGAAACTTACGCAAGAAGAGAGAATGCAAAAGAACTTTCATTTACAACCAATTTGACTAAAAACTGGTTCCAAAATGCTAAACTTGATTTTATCGGTGGACGTAAAATTGCTTATATCATTTCAGGTTCATTAATTGTAATCAGTTTGATATCTTTCGCAACACGCGGATTGAGTATGGGTGTTGATTTTAGTGGTGGACGTAACTATATCATTCGATTTGACGAACCGGTAAAAACAGATGAAGTTCGTAAATTACTCTCTAACTCATTCGAAGGAACAAGCGCACAGGTAATCACCATCGGTTCTGACAATCAGGTACGTGTTTCTACCAAATATAAAATCGATGACAACTCTGTAAGTATTGATGACGAAATAGAGGGAAGACTTTATGATGGTTTGAAACCATTGTTGAAAAACGATGTTTCGAAAGAGAAATTCGTTCAGGAATACATAAAGAGTTCTCAAAAGGTTGGACCTACCATTGCAGATGATATTAAACGTGCAGCTGTTTTCGCAATTATTTTCGCGATTATTGCTATCGGTTTGTATATCTTTATCCGATTCAGTCAGGTAGGATATGCTCTTGGTGCAACAGTGGCTTTGATGCACGATGCTTTAATTACGATTGGTACATTCTCGCTATTGTATAGCATTATGCCATTCTCCATGGAAATTGACCAATCGTTTATAGCGGCAATTCTGACGGTAGTTGGTTACTCTGTAAACGATACTGTGATTATCTTCGACCGTATTCGCGAAAACATAACTTTGTATCCGAAACGCGATCGTAAATCAGTAATGAACGATGCAATCAACCATACATTAAGTCGTACGTTCAGTACTTCTATGAGTACGATTGTGGTATTGATCGCAATTTTCTTCTTCGGTGGAGAAACCATTCGCGGATTTATTTTCGCCATGTTGTTTGGTATTATTGTTGGAACTTATTCTTCGGTATTTGTTGCAGCTCCTATCACTTACGAATTTTATTCGCGTAAATTGAAGAAAGCAGTACCTGAAAAAGCTGAAGAAAAGAAATAACTCAATAGATTTCGTTTTATAAAAGCAAAAAGGCTTTGTTAGTTAATACTGGCAAGGCTTTTTTGCTTATACCAGAAATACTATTTGGCGGAATTCTCACAAATAAAATTAGAAACGCTTTGAAATATCGTTTAACTTTACGTTATTTGCACTAAAACCGGAATCTAAGCAATCTTCAAGTTGATCTATGAATTCAATGCAACGTGTATTCACATTAGTTCTGCTCCAACTCATTTATAGTGTTTCTTTCAGTCAGAAATTTACCCCGGTAGTTAATCAGTTTGGCAAAACAGATTATAATGCATCGAACCAAAACTGGTCTGTTGGACAAGGGAAAGACGGAGTTCTTTATTTTGGAAACAACGATGGTCTTCTTGAATTTGACGGCTCAAAGTGGGAACTTCATAAAATTGCCGGGAATAAACTCGTACGATCGGTTTTATGCACGGATGATAATCGTATTTACGTAGGTTCTTTCGAAGAATTCGGATATTTCGAAAAAGATAACTTCGGCAATTTGCACTATATTTCTCTATCTGCAAAAACCACCAACTACAAAATGCAGAATGATGAGATATGGACTATTCTCAACTATAACGGGACAATTATATTTCAATCATTCACTTCTTACTTCACCTATAATAAAAATGGAGAGCTAAAAGGAATTCGCAGTCCATACAACTTTCTGTTTTTCAATATCTATAATAACAAAATTTACACACATACTGAGCAACTAGGATTCAGTGTATTCGATCCGGCAAAAAATACATTCCTTGCGGTAAATAATGATCTTATAAAAAGTGAGGTCATTTCGGTACTAAAATTCGATCAAACGAAAGCTTTGCTGGTAACTAAATCAGATGGATTATTTCTTTTCGATGGGACAACAGTCAGTAAGTTTGTAACCGATGCAGATGATGAAATAAAAAGAGCAGAATTGAATCGTGCTGTTATACTACCAAATGGACTAATCGTTGTGGGTAGCATTTTGAACGGAGCAACAGCCATTGATAAATCAGGACGGAAACAGTGGACACTGAATACTTCGAATGTACTTCGTAACAATACAATTTTGGGCATGTTTCCCGACTCTGACAATAATCTATGGCTAGCTATGGATAAAGGAATAGCTTTTGTTCATATAAACTCTTCTATCCGTTATATCCAATCTTTAAATCCAGCTATCGGATCCATTTATTCTCTCAACTATCAATATCCGAATCTATATATAGGAAGTAATCAGGGTCTTTATAAAGCTAAATTTAATCCCGAAAAGAAATCAATAAATCAAATCACTCTCGAACCAAAGGTAAAAGGACAGGTTTGGTCTTTGGATAAATTTGACGATCAGATATTTTGTGGAAACAACGAAAAAACATTTGAAATGTCGAATTCAGGTGCACAACCTATTTCTCCGGTAAAAGGAGCAATGTGCATAAAGAAAGGATTAATAAACGGAAAAGAGATTCTTGTTCAGGGAACTTATACTCAACTTTGTATATACGAGAGAGTAAAAGACAAATGGAAATTTAGTCATACAGTAGACGGTTTTATAAACCCGGTAAGATATATTGAAATTGATTACACAGGAACAATTTGGGCAAGTCATCTTCATCAGGGACTTTTTGCCATCCGACTTACACCCGATTTGAAAAAGGTTGAACAAATCAACACTTTTAATACGTTGGATAAGGTACATCAATACAATATAAATGTTTTCTCAATTAACAACCGAGTTGTTTTCACTGACAGAACCGGTTTTTATACATACGACGACATTCAAAAGAAAATAGTCCCGTACGACGAACTAAATAAAAGTTTAGGTTATTACTCTCACTCTTACAGGGTGTGCCATTTCAAATCGGATTTATATTGGTTTATTCGCGAAGATGAAGCTGCCCTTATAAAAGTCAAACCCGGTGCAATAAATCTACTCGATGTCGTTCAATACGGATTATTCCTTAACCAAACAGTAGACGATTATCAAAATATCATTACAATTTCAGACAACGAATGTTTATTTACACTTGAAAATGGTTTAGCATTATATAATATCGACAGACTTTTGTTGAAGTCTTCGGTAGGGACATTGAAAATAAAAAATATCAAAACTTCAGACGCAGAATCAAAAGCGATAGATTATTTGCCGCTTACTTCAAAAAATCTATCTTCTACACCTTATGAGAAAAATAATATTCAATTCAGCGTTTATTTCCCGCATTATCAAAACTTAAATGACACGTACTTCAGATATAAACTTGAAGGTTTGGATATGGTTTGGAGTGAACCTACCACCTCATCTGTAAAAAATTATAATTATCTGCAAAGTAACACATATACTTTGCACGTGCTTGTAGAAACTAAAAACGGATTTAAACTTTCGGAAACAACTTATACATTCTTCGTTGAACCACCGTTTTATCTTAGTGTAACTGCAAAAATTATCTATGTAATTTTGGGTATCTTGCTTCTAATTGGCATCTACTTTTATATTAAATACTTGTTCCGAATTAGAAAAGAAAAAATTCATTCGGAGCAAGAAGAGATCAGACGTAAAGAAATTGAGAAAAGAGAAAAACAAATTGTTGCGCTCCAAAACGAGAAACTCGAGACGGAACTTAAAATAAAAAGCAAAGAGTTGGCCGAATCAACCATGACCCTTATCAAGAAGAATGAAATTCTGGTAAATATCAAAGAAGAAGTTATCAATCAAAAGACTATTCTAGGAAGTCAATATCCTAACAAATATTATGATAAACTGATTCGTTTATTGGACGAAAATTTATCTTCCGAAGACGATTGGGCTATTTTCCAAACCAACTTCGACCGTATTCATGAGAATTTCTTCAGAAATCTGCATACTCAATTCCCGGAACTCACTTCCAACGATCTTCGTTTTTGTGCTTACTTACGGCTTAATTTATCGAGCAAAGACATTGCTCATCTTATGAATATCTCGTTAAAAGGAGTCGAAGTTGCCCGTTCCCGCATTAGAAAGAAAATTGGTATCCCTTCTACAAAGAGTTTGACTGAGTTTATGATTGAGTTCAGGTAAAAAAAGTCAAAAACATAAATATTTATTTTTCAGACATATAGCCTCTATTTTATTTCCTTTGTAGGGATAAAATAGGGGCTTTAATTTTTACAAATTTTAAAAGTAGGGTTCTTATTGGGGCGAAAAATTTGTATTCGGTATTTTCACGATATTTCTTTGCATTGTCAATTTAAATCGAAAAAATCACACGAATATGAAAAAATATATTTTCACTCTACTCATTATTGCATTTATTTCTTCATCCTGCAATAAGGCCAATATCTCTTCAGAAGATAAAAGATTGGATCAGCGCGTCGACTCAGTAATGAAACTGATGACCCTCGACGAAAAAATCGGACAAATGGTATTGTACACGAGCGACTGGGATGTAACAGGCCCTACACTCAAAAGTGGTTATTTAGATGATATCCGGAAAGGAAATTGCGGAAATATCTTCAATGCGCACACTGCAGCCTATACCCGAAAACTCCAGAAAATAGCAGTAGAAGAATCCAGACTTGGTATTCCATTATTATTCGGCTACGATGTTATTCACGGACACAAAACAATTTTTCCTATTTCACTTGGCGAATCTGCATCCTGGGATTTAGCGGCTATTGAAAAATCAGCTCGTGTTTCCGCAATTGAAGCAGCCGCTTCAGGCATAAACTGGACATTTGCTCCAATGTGCGATGTATCTGTTGAACCTCGCTGGGGACGTGTATCGGAAGGTGCAGGAGAAGATCCGTATTTGGGTTCGCGCATTGCAGAAGCACGCGTCAAAGGATTTCAGGGAGAAAATAATGATTTATCCGATCCGCTCACAATTCTTGCCTGTGTGAAACACTTTGCGGCTTACGGTGCTCCACTTGCCGGTCGCGATTACAACACAGTAGACATGTCAGAACGTGTTTTTCTGGATACCTATCTTCCACCCTACAAAGCAGCTATTGATGCAGGTGCAATGAGCGTAATGTCTTCGTTCAACGAATTGGATGGAATTCCTGCTACAGGCAGTAAATATTTACTCACAGATATTTTAAGAAAGAAATTAGGTTTTAAAGGTTTTGTTGTTACAGATTACACATCAATTAATGAGATGGTCAACCACGGCATTGTTGCTAATGAATCGGAAGCTGGTGCATTAGCATTAAATGCCGGAGTGGACATGGACATGCAGGGAGAAGTTTACTTTAAGTATTTAAAAAAGTCAATCGAAGATGGATTGGTGGACGAAAAACTCGTTGACGATGCTGTTCGTCGGATTTTGCGGGTGAAATTTATGCTCGGATTGTTTGACGACCCTTATAAATACTGCAACGAAGAACGTGAAAAACAGTTGGTTTATGCTCCTGAACATTTGGAAGCAGAATTAGATGTCGCTAAAAAATCCATGGTTCTCTTGAAGAATGACAATCACTCTCTTCCACTGAAAAAAGGAGAAAAAATAGCAGTCATTGGAGAATTAGCAGCATCAACGCGCGACTTACTTGGTTCGTGGAAAGCTGCCGGCGATTGGGATTTCATGAAATCGACACTCGATGAAATAAAGCTTTACAATGGCGAAAAAAATGTAATCTATGCCGAAGGTTGCAAAAAAATGGGTGAAGATCGCAGTGGTTTTGCTGCTGCAATTGCTGCTGCACGCCGTGCCGATAAAATTGTAATGGTAATTGGCGAAGACTGGGAATGGAGCGGAGAGGCTGCCAGCCGTACAAGCATTAACGTACCCGGAGTACAAACTGAACTTCTCGAAAAATTGAAAGCGTTGAATAAACCTGTTGTTGTTGTGCTAATGAACGGCCGCCCTTTGGATTTATCAAAAGAATCAACTTTGGCAGATGCAATTTTAGAAGCATGGTATCCGGGGACAATGGGCGGAAAAGCCATTACACAGGTTTTGTTTGGCGATTATAATCCTTCGGGTAAATTAACCATGACTTTCCCCAGAACGTTGGGACAAGTACCAATTTTCTACTACGAAAAGAACACCGGACGACCGATTTATCTTGAAAATCCCAAATACAAATCACGTTACATCGATTGTCCAAATGATCCGTTGTATCCTTTCGGATTCGGATTAAGTTATACAACTTTCGCTTATTCAGATATTAAACTTTCTTCTAATGAATTGACTTCTGATGGAGAAATAGAAGCTTCTGTTAACGTAACAAACACAGGCGGTGTGAATGGTGAAGAAGTGGTTCAATGCTATGTTCGCGATTTAGTTGGAAGTGTTACCCGCCCGGTAAAAGAACTGAAAGGATTTGAAAAAATAAGCCTGAAGGCCGGACAAAGCAAGGTGATAACTTTCAAAATTTCACCTGAAATGCTGGCATTTTACAGAGCAGACATGACTTACGGAAGCGAACCAGGAGATTTTAAACTATTTATTGGAGGAAACTCGAGAGATGTAAAAGAAACAGAATTTAAACTCAAATAAAAATGACCAATTTAAAACAAAAATATAACATTAAAATTTCCAGTATTTCGAAAAGTGGATTCCTTTTGCTGGCATGGATTTTCAGCTTGAGCAGTTGTATTGCCCAGAGCCAGAACTATGTTGTTCCAGCAACGATGACGGCCACTGCTTATCCTGCACATGTGGAGTTGAATTGGAAAAACATTCAAGTATTCACTTACGATATTTACTGCTCAAAAGATGCCGGAAAAACATTTGAGCTGAAAACCGAAACGACTTCCGATTACTATTTGGATTTTGTTGGAAAAGCGACAGGAAAAGAGCAGAAACTGATTTATAGAATTGTTCCGAAAGGATTATCAGTTAAAGATAAGAACTCGGCAAAGTTTGAAGTTTCAACAACTATAAAACCATCTACCAATGATGAATTATTGGACATGGTTCAGCGTTACACGACCCGATATTTCTACGATTTTGCCGATCCTGTAACAGGAATGGCGCGCGAACGCAGCAACGATGTAAACGGAAATATCGTTACAACCGGAGGAACCGGCTTTGGTATTATGGCATTGGTTGCCGGAGCCGAACGCCATTATTTTAGCCGCGAACAAGCTTTGGGAACAATTTCAAAGATTGTCACTTTCCTCGAAAAGGCTGAACGCTTCCACACATTGGTACGATGCCGAAACAGGAAAAGTTTTCAGTTTTAGCAAGTTTGATGATGGTGGCGACCTGGTGGAAACAGCATTTCTAACTCAGGGACTACTCACTGCCCGTCAGTATTTCATTGCAGGAAATGAAAACGAAAAAAGTCTGGCAAACCGAATCACAAGCCTCTGGGGAACAATCGAATGGAGCTGGTACACACAAGGAACAGATTCTCTGTATTGGCATTGGTCAAAAAATTACGGCTTTAAAATGAACCATCGGATTAAAGGATTTGACGAAACATTGATCACTTATATTTTGGCAGCATCATCGCCGACATTCCCGATTGAACGTTCTGTATATCAGAATTGTTATACTAACTCAAGCTATTATTACAATGGAAAAAGTTACTATGGAATAAAGCTTGATTTAGGAATGGAATATGGTGGGCCATTATTTTTTACACATTATTCATTTTTAGGGTTAAATCCCAATGGGTTGACTGATAAAAATACGAATTACTTTGAAAGAAATCGTGCGCATGTTCTTATTCACAGGGCTTATGCCATCGACAATACGAAGAAACACGCGGGATATGGAGCCAATTGTTGGGGCTTCACCTCGTCGGACGATCCGATTGTTGGCTACACTTCTCATCATCCGGGAACAAACGATGAAAATGGCACTGTATCGCCTACGGCTGCTGTATCGTCGATAGTATATACTCCCAATGAATCAATGGATGTAATTCGACATTTTTATTTTGATAAAGGCAAACAATTATTTGGCAAATATGGGTTCTACGATGCATATAATCCCGGTTTAGTCGAAGGTCAACAGGTCGTACGCAGTTATTTGGCCATTGACCAGGGACCGATAGCCGTAATGATTGAAAATTACAGAAGCGGATTACTTTGGAAATTATTCATGAGTAATGCCGAAATAAGAAATGGATTGAAAATCTTAGAGTTTAATACTAACGAATAAGTCACTTATAAAATTTAATACAATGAAAAAAAAGAGTCTATATCTCTTATTGATTCTATTCGCCTTTTCGAATATAATCGCGGCTCAAAATCTAAGTATTGAAGGTGTCATCACCGATAAAAATACTAACGAACCTTTGATTGGTGCTACCGTTCTTCAAAAAGGAACAAATAATGGCACCATCACTAATTTTGATGGAAATTTTGTAATATCTACACCACGGAACTCAGTTCTGATTATTTCTTACATCGGCTATATCGCACAGGAAATAACAGTAACAAACCAAAATAAGCTAAAAATTCAAATGACTCCCGATACAGAGTTATTGGAAGAAGTGGTAGTAGTTGGTTACGGAACACAAAAGGCGAAAGATATGACTGCGCCGATTTCTTCTGTTAAAGGAAATGATTTAAACAAACAAATTGCATCAAACCCAATGTCTGCTTTGCAAGGCAAGATGTCTGGCGTACAAGTAATAAATAGTGGAGTGCCGGGTTCAGGTCCAAGCGTAAAGATCCGCGGTGTAGGGTCAATCGGCAATTATGCAGATCCACTTTATGTTGTTGATGGCGTATTTGTAAATAATATAGACTTTTTAAGTAGTAGCGATATTGAGGACTTAACAGTACTTAAAGATGCTTCGGCCGCAGCAATTTATGGAGTTCGTGCAGCAAATGGAGTAGTACTTGTAACTACCAAAAAAGGCAAAATTGATCAGACAAATGTAAGTTACGAAGGATATGTGGGGTTGCAGATTCCGGTTAACATAATGAAACTTGCAAATAAAGATCAGTATGTTGAACTCGTAAACGAAGCAAATGCCAATACAACTGGTTATAATCCAAAAGTTGCTTCAAATTATCCAACCAGCACCGATTGGTACGAACAGTTATTACGAAATGCTATTATGCATAATCATTCGTTGGATATTTCCGGAGCAAGTGACAAAACATCATACTCTGTTGGGGCAAACTATTTTTATCAGGAAGGGATTATGAATGCGAAAAACGATTATGATCGTTATAATTTCAGAGCAAGACTAGACCAAAAGGTAAATAATTGGTTTAAAATGGGATTTAATTCAGTTGTATCAAATGTAAAAAAGAACAATGCGAATGACAATGCTTTTTTCTCTGCTTTCGTAAATCCACCTGTATATAGCGTTTACGATGATACAAACACCACTGCTTATCCTATCCGGTTTGGGTCACCGCAGACCTACTCATTTGGAAATCAATACGGAAATCCGTATGCAGCAGCATATTATAATAATAGTAAAGAAGATGGTTTAAAGATTGTATTTTCAACTTTTGCAGAAATCTCACTTATACCTGAAAAGTTGAAATTTAAATCTTCGTATAATTTAGATTTTGCATTTTGGAAATCACAGAATTACACTCCTGAATTTAATGTAGGTGGTTCTCAGGGAGTCCGCAAATCGAGTTTAAGCAAGACATTCGGAATGAGTTCTAAACAGATTATCGATAATTTGCTTACTTACACAGATCAAATTGATAAACACAGTTTTAATCTGATGTTAGGTCAATCAACCCGTTTAGAGAAACAATCGTGGATGACTGGAACAGCACAAGATGTTCCGGGTTATGATGACCAATCCATATATCTTACAACAGGCTCATTCCGTGACAGATATTCAAACGATGGTGCAGATAGATATAACGGCGTTTCATTCTTTACCCGTGGAACATACAACTATGACGATAAGTATTTGGCAACATTTACCTTCCGTGCTGATGCGAGTTCAAAATATCAAGACAAATGGGGCTATTTCCCATCAATTGGTCTTGGTTGGTTAATGACCGGCGAAGATTTTATGAGAGACCAACAACTATTCCAGTCGTTAAAAATTCGCGGAAGTTGGGGTATGCTGGGCAATGATAACGTTCCAGCAAATTCAGCGGTAATTTTAGGAGCATCAGGTGCTGGCAGTTCAGGAATCTTCGGAGATATTCTCGTAGATGGCATTGGTGCACAAACAGTTATACAGCGCTATTTGAAATGGGAAGTAGTAAATGAAGTAAATCTTGGGGCTGACTTCACCATGATGAATCAGAAATTGAAGGGAGATATTGATTTCTATAATCGAGTAACCAATAATGTTGTCTTTTATGCTCCAATTGCAACAGGAGGAGGTGTTGCAGAGCTTTTGAGCAATAATGGTAAAGTTCAGAATCAAGGTATAGAACTTGGTTTAAACTGGAGTGATAAAATCAACAAAGATTTCACATATGATGTTGGCTTCAATGCAACAACTATCGGTAATAAAGTATTAGCTCTTGAGGGTCGTGATTATATACCAGGCGCATCAGTTCGAGGAAATTTCACCACACGTACTGCGGTCGGACATGCTATTGGCTCGTTTTATGGCTACGAAATTGATAAAGTTTATGCCAGCGAATCAGAGGCTTTGCGCGATCCTGTAAGTCAGGATATAAAATTAGGTGGCTATTTTAAATACAAAGACCAAAACGGTGATAATGTGATTGATTCGAAAGATAAAGTTTATTTGGGAAGTCCTATTCCATGGTTAATGACTGGTATAGATTTTAGCATGAATTATAAAAAGTTGGACGCGAGCATCTCTTTTCAGGGACAATTCGGGAATAAGGTATTAAATGCTAAACGAATGAATAGAGATGTATTTGCAGATGGAAATTATGATGTTGATTTTTACAATAATCGCTGGACTTTAGAGAATAAATCAACTGAATACCCTTCGGCAGAAGCATACAACACATCTTTTATTCAACAAGCTAATGATTTCTTTGTAGAAGATGCCTCTTATATACGCATTCAGAACATACAGGTTGGTTATACATTGGATAAAATAAAAGGAGTTAAAAGTTTGAGAGTATATCTTTCTGCTCAGCGTCCGTTTACTTATTTTACTTACAAAGGATTTACACCCGAAGTTGGAGGTTCGCCTATCAGTAATGGAATTGATACCTCGGTTTATCCAATGCAAGCAGTTTATAGTGTCGGTTTAAAAATGAATTTATAAAAATAACAGCCATGAAAAACAAAATATATATAGCTCTTTTAAGCACATTGGCCTTAGTTGGCTGTCAGGATTTTCTGGATATTCGTCCAGAAGCAACAGTTCCTTCGTCAGGACTTGATTATTCAAAATCGGAAAATACTTTTTTACCTGTCAGTGCAGCATATGCCAAAATGCGTACTGCAAGTACTCACTCATTCCCATATATTGGTGCATTTGAAATTACATCTGATAATGCTGATAAGGGGAGTACACCAGAAGACAATCCAACTATGAAAGAGTTGGATGATCTAAATTATGATTCGGGCAATGGGCTTATAAATGAATTATGGAAAGGTTATTTTGATGTGGTAAGTAGTGCAAATCATGCATTGTCACAAATGCCTTTATTTGAGATGGCACTTCAGAACGAAGATGCAAAAGTGTACACCCGTCAATGTGCCGGAGAAGCAAAAGTAATTCGTGCGTACGCCTATTTCAATCTTACAAGACTTTTTGGTAGAGTTCCGGTAATTGTTAGTACTCTAACAGCCGAGGAGTTGGCAGCAAAGAGTCAGGAAAGCACAGATTCATTGTACAATTTTATAGAAAACGATTTACTCGAGGCAATTTCTGTACTGCCTGAGTCATATACAAAAGATTGGGCCGGACGTATCAATAAATATACAGCTATGGCTATAAAAGCTAAGGTTCATATGTATCAAAATGAATGGGATTCTGTAGCTTCACTTACAGATAAAATTATGGCGTCAAATAGATACGATTTATTGCCTGATTTTAGAAGTGTATTCTCTGTCGAAAACGAAAACAGCAAAGAATCTTTGTTTGAAATACAAAGCTCAACATTAGGAAAATCAACAGGCGATGCCACTTTTCTTGAATATGCATATGTTCAGGGACCACGTGGCAATTCTCCCGGAAATATGCAAGGCTGGGGTTTTTGTACTCCAAGCACTAACCTGATTAATTTCTTCACTTCACGTAATGAAAGAGAAAGAGCTGCAGCAACATTCTTATATCGTGGTACTAAAACGCCTGAAGGAGATAGTATAAAAGTCGCCTGTAGCAATCCTGTGTATAACGGGAAAGTGTATACGCCTTCGCAATATAATCTATGGAATTACAACGGTTATGGTTTTGATCATAATGTTCGTATTATTCGATACTCGGATGTATTGCTTATGTTTGCTGAAGCTAAAGTTCAGGGAGCTACAACTGGTAACACAAGTGGATTTTCGGCAATAACGGCAATAAACAAAGTACGTGAGCGTGTTAAATTACTTCCGCTTGGTTCGGTTACATTGCAAGATGTTTGGGATGAACGAAGAGCAGAATTAGCACTGGAAGAAGATCGCTTCTTTGATTTAGTTAGAACTGGTCAAGCTGCTACAGCACTTGCAAGTAAAGGATATAACAATGCAAAACATAGGGTATTCCCAATTCCGGCTCAACAATTGCAATTAAATACTCATTTAACCCAAAATCCAAATTACAACTGATAAAATCAATAGAAAAGTTTCAATTATAAATAAAACAGAATGTTTAATTAAAAAAATCAATTTATCATGAAAAAAATCAATTTTCTAAGCTTAATCGCTTTCGTTGCTATTTTAGCAAGTGTATCTTTTACTTCTTGTAAAACTGAGGAACCAGATCCATACGAAGGAAAAACAAATCCATCAACTATTGCTGCATCTAATTTGGTGGCATATTTCCCGTTCGAATCTGCAACTGCTTCAATTGAATTGGGATCTGGAGTAACTTATAGTAAAACGGGAGGAGCTGCATCGTTTGTTGTTGGTCGTCGTGGCAATGCGTACAAAGGCGCTACAACAGAAGCTTATCTTGAATATAACGTTGCATCTACAAATCTTTTCAAAAACATGAGTGAATTCACAATGGGTGCATGGATTAAAACTCCTCCTGCTGGTGGCGCTGCTGACATTTTCCAATTGAATGGTGGCGACAGCTTTATGGGCAACTTAGTTTTCATGCTCGAAGGTGGATCCAATGCAGATTCTTTGGATATTAAAGGTTATCTGTATAACTCAACAACTGAATGGAAAGGCCAGGATATCCGTAAATCTAATAAGGCTTTCTTATCGGATAAATGGGTACACATAGTTTATTCTTACAATAAAACTACATCTACAGAAACTTTGTATGCTAATGGTTTGCCAGTTGCAACATCCGAAAGATATGCAGGTCCTGAAAATGGTGGAGTTCAACCTCCATTAGGAGCTATTACATTTGGAACAGATATGACAAAAATTCTTATTGGTGCATGGCCACAACTATTGGATGGTACGGGTCAAGATTGGATGAGATTCTATCCTGGTTTACTCGACGAATTGCGCATATATGACAAAGCGTTAACAGATGATGAAGTTAAAGCTTTGTATGATGCTGAGATTACAGTTATCAACTAATTTTAAAACTATAATTACAGGGAGAATATTACACGTTCTCCCTGTGTTTTCTTTCTAAATTCCTAATATGATGAAATCACCAATCTTATATATATTTTTTTTTATCTTCTTTCTGTTTTCGTGCAAACAAACAGAAGAACCACTCCAACTGACTAATGTATATATAGAGTCGGCAACCATCAATGGAATTTCAGTGTACAATGGTGGAAGTGTTTATAACACTCCCGTGGATTCTGTAGTTATTCACTTGACATTCTCCTCAACAATAGATAAGAATAAATTAAATGCATCGAAATTGTACATAAGCAATGGAGTTGACACTGCTTTTATTGAGGACACTGCTTCCAGAAAAATATCTTTCCGCATAAACAAAACCCTAAGTTACTATAATGTATATACGCTATACATTGTAGATGGCGAAAATTTTGGTGTAAAAATAACAGACCCATACCAATACAGTTTTACTACTCAATTAGATTCCACTCCAAAATTCCCGGTTATTTCCGACGATAGTTTACTTACTCTCGTGCAGAAAAAGACATTCTCTTATTTCTGGGATTATGGACATCCCGTTTCCGGGCTAGCGCGCGAACGCTACGGATCGGGCGAAACCGTTACTTCCGGTGGATCAGGATTCGGCGTTATGACAATTCCGGTGGCTATCGAACGTGGCTTTATTACCCGCAACGAAGGATTTGAACGACTAAATTTTCTGAACACTACTGCCGACAGATTTCACGGAGCCTTTCCACATTGGATGAACGGCACAACCGGAAAAGTTCAGCCTTTCACCACAAAAGATAACGGAGCTGATTTGGTAGAAACTGCCTTTTTGATAGAAGGTTTACTTACGGTTCAGCAATACTTCAAAAACGGAAATACAGCCGAAAAAAACATGTGCGACACCATTCAAAAGATTTGGGAAGATGTAGAATGGACATGGTTTCAGCAAAACGGCCAACAAAAACTTTACTGGCACTGGTCACCCAGTTACAACTGGGATATGAATATGCCGGTTACAGGCTGGAATGAAGGACTGATTATTTATGTTCTTGCAGCTTCTTCCCCAACCTATCCAATTGCAAAATCGGTTTATGACGAAGGTTGGGCCCGCAACGGTGCGATAAAAAATGGCAAAAGTTTTTATGGAATTACGCTTCCACTAGGTGAAGACAAAGGTGGGCCATTATTCTTTACTCATTACTCGTTCCTCGGACTCGATCCACGTAACCTTTCGGATCAGTACGCAAACTACTGGACACAAAAT
>QKGU01000428.1 GCA_003250325.1 Paludibacter sp. | reverse complement strand
GAAGGAGTTTATGACCCCCTTCGATAAACTGATTACCGGTAAACTGGGTATTACGCTGAACGAGGCAAATGATGTCATCTGGGACAATAAACTGAATAGCCTGCCAATAATTGACGACAATCAAAATCTGCATTTTTTCGTTTTCCGGAAAGATTATGAAAGTCATAAAGAACACCCGAACGAATTTTCGGATACCAATAAAAAACTGATGGTTGGCGCTGGTATTAACAGTCGCGACTACCGGGAACGTGTTCCGGCTCTGGTAAATGCCGGCGTGGATGTGCTGTGTGTCGACTCATCGGATGGTTTCTCGGAATGGCAGCGCAAAACAATCGAATATGTCAAAAAGGAATATAACGGAACCGTACGTATCGGGGCCGGTAATGTGGTTGACCGCGACGGATTTTTGTACCTGGCCGAGGCCGGTGCCGATTTTATTAAAGTAGGTATTGGCGGGGGGTCTATCTGTATCACTCGCGAGCAGAAAGGTATTGGCCGTGGACAGGCAACTTCGATCATCGAAGTGGCAGCTGCGCGCGATGAGTATTTCGAAAAAACAGGCATCTACATTCCCATTTGTTCGGATGGTGGTATTGTGCAGGATTATCATATGGTACTGGCTTTGGCGATGGGAGCCGACTTCCTGATGATGGGGCGCTATTTTGCCCGTTTTGATGAAAGTCCGACCCGTAAATTGATGGTGAACAACCGCTATGTAAAAGAATACTGGGGGGAAGGGTCGAATTACGATATGGGCGGTAGCGAAAACCTTAAGTTTGAAGAAGGGGTTGACAGTTATGTCCCTTATGCCGGAAAACTGAAAGATAACCTCGATATTACGCTTGGTAAAATGAAATCGACCATGTGTAGCTGTGGCTCAATTACCATCCCGGAATTGAAAGATAAAGCAAAAATCACACTTGTGTCGGCTACCAGTATTGTTGAAGGTGGCGCTCACGATGTCATCCTGAAAGACGCAAATATGTAATAAAATACAAGTCCGGCACTGAGCTGTAATCGGTAAGGCTCAGTGCCGGACTTTTCTGTTTATTATGTCGGAAGTGTTTGTCGGGCAATGTTCATTCGTAAACTTTGGGTGACTTTATTTCGGCCATTTTCTTATTCTGGTTTTAACTTTTTGGGTTTACAGATCTTCTCTTCCTTTTTGGCTTTCCGGCCACACTTTTTGCAATAATATTTGGGTTGTTCCGGCTCTTTAAAGTCTTCTTTTTTACAGGCTGTTTTTGTCATAGTTCTCAAAAATCTTGTTCTCTGTGTGTAAGAACAACATTCACCGGGAATTTGTTTTTCAGATGGTCTGCCAATTTTTCGGCCGAATACACCGACCGGTGCTGGCCTCCGGTGCACCCGAAGCAAACACTTAAATGAGTAAATCCTCGGGATAGATAGGTTTCGACCGATTGATCGACGATAAAGTATACGTGTTTCAGAAAGTCTCCTATTTCGGATTGTTTTTCCAAAAAATCAGCCACCTCGGGGTCTTTGCCTGTCAATTGCTTGTACGGTTCGTATCGTCCGGGATTGTGGATTGCCCGGCAATCAAAGATAAAACCCCCTCCATTTCCTGAAGTGTCTTCCGGTAGACCTTTTTTGTAGGAAAAGCTGCAGATGCTCACGGTAAGACGATTTTGCTGAGCTCCAATTTTTTTCAAAAAGACTGATTGACTAACTGCTTCGAGTACTTTAAACAGTTCGGGTAGTTTTTCCGGAATGTTATTGTTTCGAAGTAGATAGCTCAGGTTTTCCAGTGCAAACGGGATACTTTTCAGAAAATGTTCTTTCTTCTCGTAAAAGCCCCGAAATCCGTAAGCACCCATTGCTTGCATGATGCGGATGAGCACGTAGCCCGTAAAATAGGCTTTGAATTCCTCCCGGTTTATGGTTGTGAATTTTTCCAGTTCATCGAGGTAAAAATCCAGTAGCTCATTTCGTGCCGATTGGGGGATGTCGGCTTTGGCATCGTACAGTAACGAAGCCAAATCATATTGTAGTGCGCCTTTCCGCCCTCCCTGATAGTCGATAAATATCACCTTGTTATCGTGCAGCATGATATTTCGCGATTGAAAGTCGCGAAACATGAAAAAGTCGTTCCCGGTGGTTAGCAGGTAATCGCTGAAATGCTGAAAATCGTCTTCTAGTGCTTGTTCGTCGAAGGGTATTTTAGCTAACTTCAGAAAATAGTATTTGAAGTAATTCAGGTCCCACATCATCGATTGTTTGTCGAAAGCCGCGCGGGGATAGCAATAACGGTAGTCGATATTTTTCCCGGCGACAATCTGAATCTTTGGTAATTCGCGTAAAACCCGCTTGTAAACGGCGATAATTTTTTCTGAAAAACCTTCCGTTTCTCTCGTACGGCTCAGATAATCAAACAAGGTAAGCGAGCCCAGATCTTCTTGTATGTAACAGGTCTTATCTTCATTAACGACATAGATTTCCGGAACGGCAATTCCTTCATTTCTGAAATGTTTGGAGAATTCGAGAAAGGCTCTGTTCTCGCTCACATCCGTATTCCATGTTCCAAGGGCTTGGTGGTTTTGGCTCTTTATGCGGCAATATTCGCGATACGACCCGGAAGGTGGCAGTACTTCAAAGGCTGTCATTTCTTCCTGAAAATGAGTTTCGTAAAGCCGGATGAGTTCTTCTTTTATCGTTAAGTCCAAGGTTGTTTGTTTTTTTATTTTTCAAAGCAAAGATAAAAGAAAAACGCGGCTCTGTTGTTGTAATCTTTATTGACCGCGTTTGTGTGTAAAACAATTTACCTGCAAGTCAATTTTGTTCTTTCTGGTTGAGTTGATCTTAATGGAATGATGTTCTGCGTCGTTACTTTTGTGATCCTCTTTATTTTTTGCTTTCCAAATGTTTCATAACCAATTTGATCTCCCCGTAGCTGTATGCTTCGCCCAAGGCTGTTTTCAATTCGCCAACCGAAGATGGTTGCCGCAGATTGATTTGTTTGATGATGGTATCTTTCTTCGCCGGATCGATTAATTGGTCGATATCGAGTTCGCCGGTGCCGATAAAATGGGCCAGGTGTCCTTCAATGGTCGATTGTACCATTTGTCTTTCTTTGGCTATTTCGACGATGGTTTTGCCTTCTTTGTACATGGAGAAACTGATC
>QKGU01000269.1 GCA_003250325.1 Paludibacter sp. | reverse complement strand
GATATTATTGAATGTTATGGTGGAGCCGAAAATGGAAATTCATATTTCTCCCAATTCATTCATTTAAGCCATCATTCGTTCGTACGTTCTCCTTTTACCGATTATCAACCTAGAGATTTAAATAGTTGGTGGTCGAGAAGTGGTGTAAGTAGCTGGGGGAGTTATTGCTGGAATAACGGTGATAGAAAATACGTGCGCGTAGGCGTTAACTGGGTAAGCCCTAAACATTTTGAGTATTATGTTGATGGTGAGCTTGTACGGGTGTTGTATGATAAAGCATTTGCTACAAAAATAAACGGTACCTGGTATTATACATATCCTACCATGACAGGCGGTTCATTGAATTTTAGTGGAGGTTATCAAACAGTTGTTCAATTTGCTACCGGTACAGAATATTCATTTCAAACCATGCAACAAGCAAGTAACCAGTCTGGTGTAAGTGTAATTGACCCATATAACTATCAGGGAGGGAACGGATTTACAAAGGAATTGGATATTATTGTTAATATAGAATCACAAGACTGGCATGTGTCAGCCGGACGTACTCCAACCGATGCAGAATTAAGTAACCCGGATAAAAACACATTGAAAGTGGATTGGATTCGTGTTTACAAACCCACTGTTAATACGGCTATTGGTGATATTGAATCAGTAGATTTAAAATTATTTCCTAATCCATGCAATGATCTTTTACAAATTAAGTCAGATAAAGCAGTAAAAAATTTATATGTTTGTCAATTGAATGGAGTAGTAATTAATTCAGTTGAAATAAACAGCACTTTTAGTACTATTTCTACAAAAAATTTAAATACTGGCTTATATCTTCTAAAAATTGAAACAGTAGATGGTGAGTGGTTAACAAAAAAAATGATGAAAGAATAGTATGATAATTTGTTGAAATATAGCATACATTGTTATGTGACTTTAAAATAATAAACACTAAAAACATCTATAATGAAAAAAAATCTAATCTTATTTATAATAATAATTTCAACATCAACTGCATTATTTGCACATGAATGGGATAATTATCCGGTGCCTGCTAATGCCGGTACAGGTAAAGTGTGGGAATTGCAGGAAAATCAATCCGATGATTTTAATTATATTTATCAACCGGTTTCTGGTCCTGCAACCATTGGTGATAAATGGACTAATTATTATCATAATTCATGGACAGGTCCAACGCCAACAATTTGGAGATATAATCATGTTTATACTGCTGACGGTCAATTAAAAATTAAAACAAGCAGACCAACAGGCTCAACTAGTACTTACACAGGTTGTATTACATCAAAACAAAGAGTGATTTATCCGGTTTACGTTGAATCGTATGTTAAACTTGCTAATTCTGTAATGGCATCGGATGTGTGGATGCTAAGTCCGGACGAGACACAAGAAATTGATATTTGTGAAGCTTATGGCGGTGATCGTGTTGGTAACGAATGGTTTGCCCAACGATTACATCTTAGTCATCATGTGTTTATTCGTAGTCCTTTTACCGATTGGCAACCTACCGATGGTGGAAGTTGGTATGTTAATGGTACAACATGGAGAAATGATTTTCACCGTATTGGTGTTTATTGGATCGATCCTTGGAATTTGGAATATTATGTTGATGGAGTAAAAGTTCGCACACGATCGGGTGTAAATGAAATTGATCCTTTGAATTATCTGGGAGGCACCGGATTAAACAAAGAACTGGATATTATTATCAATATGGAAGATCAAACATGGAGGGCAAACCAGGGACTTACACCTACATTAGCTGAACTTGCCAATGAAGATAATAACACTTTTAAAGTAGAATGGATTCGTATATACAAACCGATAATAAACAATACTGCTGTTAAAATGGTGAATGATATTACTATCCAACTATATCCAAATCCGAGTAAAGATTTTGTACAAGTGAAATCGGATAAAATTATTAAACAGGTAGTATTTTGTCAATTGAACGGTGCTGTAGTAAAATCAGAAATGGTAAACAACTCAACTAAGAATATTTCTGTAAAAGAAATGAATTCAGGTCTCTATTTGTTGAAAATTGAATCAGAGGATGGAAATTGGACAATTAAGAAGTTGGTAAAAGAATAACATATTCAAAAAAAAACGATAAACTTAATGCTTAAGAATCTCACTTTATTAATGAGTTTCTTGAGCATTTTTGATTATTGTAGCTCTTACTATCAAACTAAATTTCATTCGATTTCACAGTAATGATAAGTAAGCGGATTCAAACAAAGTCTTTTTATAAATGGGATTTTTGAAATGCAATACTAACTTCAAGACCCTAATGTATAATACCATCATTCCCAAAATTAATATATGACATAATATTCTAACTATTTCTTAGTTTTATTGAAGAAAATAGAATATAAAAAAAACTAAATCTCCCATTCTTAAGCCTATTA
>QKGU01000205.1 GCA_003250325.1 Paludibacter sp. | reverse complement strand
CTCCCGAAAACCCTTCATTTACAGAGCGATTCGTCAGTTTATTGTCCATTTCCACCAATTCTTTCTTTTCACGCATGGTGCGAAGGAAATCGGTTGCCGACATTGGCTCCAGGTTTTTATATTTACGATGTTCGTTCAATGCTGTACGCATGAAATTCACCATACTTACACCCGGAATTTCGACAGGATATTGAAAACTAAGAAAAATACCTTCGCGAGAACGATCTTCAGGAGACAATTCTAACAAATCTTTTCCATAAAAAGTAACATTTCCGTGTGTCACTTCAAAAGCCTGATTTCCTGAAAGTACCGAAGCTAAAGTTGATTTTCCGGCACCGTTAGGTCCCATTATCGCATGTATTTCTCCGGGACGAACCACCAGATCCAACCCTTTTAATATTTCCTTGCCGTTGATGTTGGCATGCAAATTCTTTATCTCAAGCATAATTTATTACCCCTAACCGTAGAGGAACTAAGTTTATTTTAATTTTTATTTTATTCTAACAAAAGTATAATATACATGAATATCGGAAAGTAATCAACCAACTGAACCTTCCAATGTAATTTGTAATAATTTCTGAGCCTCCACCGCAAATTCCATCGGCAACTGATTCAGCACTTCTTTAGCATAACCATTTACAATAAGTCCAACGGCATCTTCAGTCGAAATACCGCGTTGGTTGCAATAGAATATCTGATCTTCGTTGATTTTTGAAGTTGTAGCTTCGTGTTCGACAATTGCCGAATCGTTATTCACTTCCATGTAAGGGAAAGTGTGCGCTCCACATTTATCGCCCAACAAAAGGCTGTCGCATTGAGAGAAATTACGGGCATTTTCGGCAGCAGGATTTACTTTTACCAAACCACGATAACTGTTCTGGCTTTGACCGGCAGAAATTCCTTTCGACAAAATATGCGAACTCGTATTTTTGCCGACATGCAACATTTTTGTTCCTGTATCCGCCTGCTGATGGTGGTTTGTAACCGCTACTGAGTAAAATTCAGCAGAAGAATTATCGCCCAACAAAATACAGCTTGGATATTTCCAGGTTATTGCCGATCCGGTTTCAACCTGCGTCCACGATATTTTCGAATTAGCACCTTTACAAATTCCGCGTTTTGTTACGAAATTATAAATTCCACCTTTTCCATCTTTATCGCCCGGATACCAATTTTGGACTGTTGAATATTTTACTGAAGCGTTTTTCAACGCCACAATTTCCACAATCGCCGCGTGTAATTGATTTTCATCACGCATTGGTGCCGTACAACCTTCGAGATAGGAAACGTAACTGTCTTCATCCGCAATAATCAATGTCCGCTCAAACTGTCCGGTATTGGAAGCATTGATACGAAAATAGGTCGAAAGTTCCATCGGGCAACGAACGCCTTTCGGAATATACACAAACGAACCATCGCTAAATACAGCTGAATTCAGTGTTGCAAAAAAGTTATCGGTATAAGGAACTACCGAACTCATATATTTTTTCACCAAATCAGGATGATGTTCCACCGCTTCACTGAACGAGCAAAATATAATTCCTTTTTCGGCCAATGTTTCTTTAAAAGTCGTCTTCACCGAAACGCTATCCATCACCGCATCAACAGCCATTCCGGATAATGCCATTTGTTCTTCGAGCGGAATTCCCAGTTTATTGAATGTTTTTATCAATTCAGGATCCACTTCATCCAAACTTTTCGGAGCGTTCTTTCGCGGAGCAGCGTAATAAGAAATACTTTGATAATCGATTTCAGGGATGTTCAAATGCGCCCAGTCCGGCATTTTCATTGTCAACCAATGGTTATATGCTTTCAGACGAAACTCGAGCAACCACTCAGGCTCATTCTTTTTCTTCGAAATCAACCGAATAACATCTTCACTTAAACCGATAGGGATAATATCCGTCTCGATATCGCTTGTAAAACCGTATTTATAGTCCGATTGGGTTACTTGTTCTAATATATCAGCTGACATAATAATTCAAAAAATTTAAATTGCGATTAACAACAAACCGATACTACTGAATTATAAGTGATTGTTAATCTAAAACATGTGTGCAAAGTTACAAAAAAATATGTTCTAGAGCATAATTTTTCATCTCTTTGTAGGACACATAACATATAAATTACAGTTTTTGTTTAGAAAAGTAAGGTTTTAGAGGAATTTTTCAGCAGATATAACATAACACAAATCATTTCATCGAATTATCATTCAAAAGTCAGTATCAAAATTATTTATGTAAAAAAGTATCAAAATCAATTTGTGTACTTTTTAAGTCAAAATCTCCACAAGCCAGAAGAAAACGAACTTTATATTTGTTGTCTTATTAAATGACTAACTTTAAAAGCACAACGATTATGAAAAGAATTACTTTTATCGCATTTATCATCTTCTTAACTGCAGTGACTACAGCATTTGGACAATCAAACAAAAAGAATGCATACAAAGTTGCCGACACAGCAGCAAAGATTGACGTATGGGATTTTGGAGCAGCCGAACTCAACACTGACATTTACAACAACAATCTTACAGTAAGTGTGATTAATGCATGGCTGCCTGGCGTAGATGCAGGAACAACAGGAAAAAACGTTCCTTTAACTTGGACTGCGGGCGCTCTAACATGGACCAGTACATCAGCCACAAGCGATCGTTTAAGGACATCTAACACCGCACTTACCCGGTACGATTCAAATGGCTCTCCTGCCTCTTTTGCTGGCGAAACTTTTACCGGAGCTTTATATGTCAATGCTACAGCTTCAACTAGCCGTTATTTTAGCATTGCTGCAAACGAAGATGATGAAGTTGCAGTATATTGCAAATCACAAAACGCCAGCGGAACTATCAATTTCGTAAACGCTACAACATCCGAAGCAGAAACTCAATACAGTTCAAGTACCGTAACTAGTCTGAAATTCTTTATAAAAACTGCCGCCACCTATAAAATTTATGATTCACAGGATAAACCCTATTACTACAGAATTGTCAAAACCCCTGCAAATTATCAGACTTTTACAGGAACCTTTGATATAACAGAAGCTGCCGATATTCCTGCCGACTACAAAATCGTTTTTACAAATTCGTATGGTAAAAGCTGGGTATTTTCTACGACTTCAAATACTTACACTGCAACTTTGCCAGCTGGTTATACCTACAATGTAACTCTTCAGGATGCCAATGGATATATTATTACCAGTTCTAAATCAGTTGAAGTAACCAGTTCAACAACCAGTTTTGACTTATCTCTAAAAAAAGTAGTTCTTTTTACAGTTACGGGTTCAATTACCGGCTTAGGAAGTTCAATCTCTGACATGATACTTGTTTTTAACCCTACTGTTAGCTCTGCTTATGTCCCCGAACCAGTAGTAAACACAACAACAGGCACATATAGCGTAGGTTTGGAGAATGGCTATACTTACACAATTTACGCCAAAGGAATCAATGACTTTTATCTGGCGGACAACAGTATTACAATTGCCGGTGCTAATGCAACGAAAGATCTTGCATTTGCAGCTAAACCGACATACGCTATCACTATCAATACCAATGGTCTTACATCAGAACAAGCGGCTAAACTTCAGCTTAAATTTACAAACCTAAACGAAACCGGATATTCTTATTCATTTGCTTCTACAAATAATATCATGTTACGTAATGGAGTTTATTCGGTTACCGCTTCGGGGTTGGATGAATATCCCTATTCATTAAATCTTACGTCGAATCTGTCAGTAGCTGATGCAGAAACATCAAAAACACTTTCATTCAGTCGTGTAACTACGTGGTCATTCGACGATGCAACAATTACGAATGCCACAACTTCGTACAAAGGACTGTTATTTACAGGACAAATCGCGAATGAAATTGCGAAAGGACATTTAACTGCAAAAACGGGTTCTACTATTCAGGTTCCGATAAAAGTGGGCGAAAAAATGATTGTTACCTATTATTACTCTGCAGCTTTTTCAATTAATGGAGGTACAATGATCACAACTGCTTCCAATAGCACGAGTCTGTTTGAAAAAACTGAATATGTTTACACGGGTGATACAGACGGAGTTATCACTATCACAATGGGGTCAGAAGCAGCTACGACTTATATTACCGAAATTTCAATAGTAAAAGCCGTTGAATATCAACTGACTCTTTCAGTCGGTGCAGATAAACCATACAAAACCATTAATGAAGCTTTACAAGCAGTATCAATGATGAATCGACCGGGAAATGAGCGGGTAGTAATCATGATCGATCCGGGAAATTATGAAGAAATGCTGGTTATCAACACACCAAATATCACATTAAAAAACGCTGCTTTAAATCCGGGAATAGGATTATTGAACAAGGGAGTAGATATTGCCGATAACGCAGTGAGAATAACATCGTACTATGGACACGGATACAGCTATTACAGCATGAGCAACGATCAGAAATGGCATGCCGATGTATTGCAGGTAAACAAAGAAAACGGATATTTGTCGTACACAAATGCAGGTTCGGGAACCACTAATGGTTCGATGTGGAATGCAACCGTTGTTGTCGCAGCAAATGGATTTGTTGCTGACGATATTATTTTTGAAAATTCTTTCAACCAATACATTTCTAAAAAAGAGTCGGAAGATGTGGTTGTTCCATGGACATCTGGTAGTAAAGGAATTCGTCCAACCAACGAAGGCAACACCGACGTGCAACATAAAAGCTTTGTGGAAAGAGGTGCAGCAATTGCCATAACCAATAACACAGACAAGACTATTCTAAACAAATGCCGTGTAGTTGGACGTCAGGATTCGTTCTTTGGAGGTACTTCGGCAAGAGTGGTTGTATATAAAGGTTCAATGATGGGTGGGACTGATTTTCTGTTTGGCGCAATGACGGCGTTATTCTACAAATCGGATCTGTTAATGAACACCAGCGACGACAGTGGCGATGTGAGCTACCTAACTGCAGCTCAACAAAGCAGTGGAAGAGGCTATTTAATGTACGAATGTAATGTAACTTCGCCAATTCCGGGCACAGAAACAGCATCTGCTTATCTCTCTAAACCAGGCTATTTCGGCAGACCATGGCAACCAGTAACCAGCGAGGTCGTATTCTATAACACAACGATCGACACAACGAATGTTGCGGGCAGTGAAGGCTTATCATTGATTTCGCCACTTGGTTGGCTGAATACATTAAACGGTGAATCGAATAACATGTATGAATTTGGAACTATAGAAAAATCCGGAGACAACAATCAGTCGAGCCGTGCTTCATGGTCAAAAGTTCTGACAACGCCTAATTTAACCGACGGCACTGAAATTACGACTTTCAATTTCACAAAAGGAACTGATAGTTGGGATCCAATTCCTCAATTGATTGCCGACGATACAAATAGTGCAGTCGTTGCTCCCCAATCAACTTCTCAGGTGCAAGTACACTCCTGGGGCGATCATATCTTCATTGATAATGTAAAATCAAAAACGGATATTAAAATTTATTCTGTTGATGGATCGCTGATCAGGACACTGGAAACAACAGAAAATGTAGATGTAAAAATGAGTAAAGGCGCCTGGATAGCAAAAGTAAATAACGCTGAAGGAACAAAAGTTATAAAGCTTGTTCTGAGATGAAGCTCCAGCTTTCCACAATCAATATAGAATCAACACACTGAAAGACAGTACTGATTCGTTTAGGGTTAATAATTTGAGAATATTTTGAATTGAGTATCAAATCTTAATATTTCTCAAATTATTAACTTTTTTATGTCGAAATATACAAAATAGTTCAAAATCAGATGAATTATGGTTTTTTATGGACATCGACTGTTTATCCGCTCACAAATAATATGTAAATTTGCATTCTGTTTTTCAACAGCCGGTAAATATTTGCCATTATTTTCTAAATAAATTATCGTCAAATAATCTTTATGAAAAAAATTATTTTTTCTTTTTTACTACTTCTAAGTGCCTTTGCAGCAAGAACATCTGCTCAAACCGAAAACAACATTATTGATGAAGTTATCTGGGTAGTAGGCGACGAATCTATTTTGCGTTCGGAAGTGGAAGAACAAAGATTAAGAGCACAATACGAAGGAACTCCGATTCAGGGCGATCCGTATTGCATTATCCCGGAGCAAATGGCAATTCAAAAATTGTATCTACACCAGGCCGTCTTGGATAGTATTGTTCCAAATGAGTCATCGGTCAACACTCAGGTAGAAAGCCGTTTGAACTATTTCATTGCTCAAATCGGATCGAAAGAAAAAATGGAAGAATATTTCAGAAAGAATTCGACTGAATTACGCGAAGAACTGCGTGAAATGATTCGTAACCAACAAATTATCCAACAGATGCAGCAAAAGCTGATTGGAGATATTAAATCGACTCCGGCCGAATTGCGTCGATTTTTCAATCAACTACCAGAAGACAGTATTCCAACAGTTCCGGCTGAGGTTGAGTTACAAGTAGTAAGTTTTGAGCCTCCTGTACCAATAGAAGAGACCAACCGAATTAAAGAACGACTTCGTGATTTTACCGAACGCATCAACAGCGGAAGCAGCGATTTCTCCGTTTTGGCTCGTTTATATTCGGAAGATACAGAAAGTGCTAAACGCGGTGGTGAATTAGGTTTTTTGGGGCGCGGTCAGTTAGTTCCTGAATTTGCAGCCGTGGCGTTCAACCTTACCGATCCGAAAAAAGTATCGCGCATTGTTCAAACGGAATTCGGTTATCACATAATACAGCTTATCGAAAAACGTGGTGATCGAATCAATTGCCGCCACATATTGTTGAAGCCAAGAATTTCTATCGAACAAAAGGAAAACGCCATTCACAGACTGGATTCGATTTCGAACCTGATTCGTGAAAACAAAATGACTTTTGAGCAAGCCGTAATGAATTTTTCGCAAGACAAAAACACTGTTATGAACGCTGGTTTAATGCTCAACTCTAAAACAGGAACTTCAAAATTCGAATATCAGGATCTTCCGGCCGAAGTGGCAAAGGTTGTTTACGACATGAACGTTGGCGAGATCTCAAAACCATTCAGCATGATTGAGCCTACAACAAACAAAGAAGTTGTAGCCGTCGTTAAAGTAAAATCGAAAATTGGTAATCACAAAGCAAACATGACTGACGATTATCAAATGCTGAAAACATTTTACGAAAACAAGAAAAAGCAGGAATTTCTGAATGATTGGATTGCGAAGAAGCAAAAAGAAACATACATCAGTATCGACCCTGCTTGGAGAAACTGTAAGTTCGAATATCCTGGCTGGATAAAAGACTGATTCAGAACCTTATCAATTTGAAAGGTTCAAAAAAAGATTTAGTATGATTTTATTCCGCACAGAAAAAAAAACGTCTCCGCTTTCAATATTTAGTGGTATAAAGCACATCATTTTCATTGGTGTGCTTTGTTTCTTTATTCCTACACTTACGGCACAAATACAACCCCGACAGCTTCGAAAAGAGGTGTTACGAAGTCAGAATCCACAACAGCAGGAAAAGAAAACCACAAAGGGCAAGAAAAAAGCGACAGCAAAGGACATGCAGGACTTCAAGCCGCTAGCTCCTATTCAAAGCCCGCTCGACAATAAAAGAGCCACGCTTGTTTATCTTGAAAATTCCGAAACATTATCGTTCGATCAATTAATCAATCCGGATGTTCAGGTGCTGAAAGGAAATGTCCGTTTCAGACACGACAATGCTTTGATGTATTGCGACAGTGCCTATTTTTACGAAAAAGCCAATTCACTTGATGCATTCGGACACATAAAAATTAATCAGGGCGATACGTTGTTTGTTTATGGAGACTATTTATTTTACGATGGAAACATGAAGCTAGCCCGTTTGCGCCAAAATGTGCGAATGGTAAATCGCCAAACCGTTCTCACTACCGACAGTTTAAATTACGATCGCAAAGTAAATCTCGCTTACTATTATACCGGAGGAAAAATATCGGACGATCTGAATACGCTCACTTCAGTTTGGGGACAATATTCACCCAGCACCAACGAAGCATTGTTCAGAAACAAAGTTCACATGACAAATGAAAACTTTGTGATGGATGCCGATACAATGAAATACAATTCGAAAACAACCGTTGCCAATATCGTAGGACCGACGCATATTATTTACAAAGAAGAAACAGACATTTACAGCAATCTGGGCTGGTACAATACTTCTTCTGAACAATCTATGCTGCTGAACAGATCGTTGGTGAAGCATAAAGATGGAAAAACAATGGTAGGAGATACCATTTTCTATGATAAAAAGAAAAAATTCGGCGAAGGATTTTCGAAAGTAGAGCTATTGGATTCTGTTCGGAATGCCACCCTTTATGGCGATTATGTTTATTACAACGAAAAAGACGAAAACGGAATGGCAACTGACTCCGCGTTGTTTGTGGATCGTTCAGAAAAAGATACAATGTATCTGCATGCCGACACACTCTACACTTCAAAAGACTCTATTTATGACAAAGTACGTGCTCTTTATAATGTAAGATTTTTCCGCTCCGACGTTCAGGGATTGTGTGATTCACTTATATACAATGCCCGCGATTCCATTTTGTACATGCATGGTGAACCTGTTCTTTGGGCAGAAGAAAATCAACTTTCGGGCGATTTTATTCAGATATTCACAAAAAACCAACAAGTTGAAAAAGTAAAAATACAACAAGCCGCCATGGCAGTTCAACAGGTTGATTCCATTCATTATAATCAGCTGTCGGGAAAAGAAATTGTTGCGTTGGTCGACAGTGGACAACTCAGGAAAGTGAACGTAAATGGTAATGCTGAAACTATTTACTACCCTATCGACGACAAAGATTCCACCATGGTGGGCATCAACAAAACACAAAGCAGTTTTGTTGCCATGTATCTGAAAGACAAAAAAGTGGATCGGATAGTGCTTACCACTACATCATCCGGAATCATGTACCCAATCGAACAACTTTCCGGTGGAGATTTGTATCTGAAAAATTATTTTTGGTTGGGAGAACAACGTCCTATGAAAAAAGAAGATGTTTTCATTGTTTTTCCGGACAAACCACGCGAGAAACCCGGAACAAGTTCTTTAGCAGCCCCAGTGCAAAAAGATTCTAAAGGGAAAACAGATACTATCAACTCTCAAAAGTAACCTTTTAAAAGTTTTTGTAAAATTGTAATGAGTTCAAAATAAGAGAAATAATATTTAAATACTTTGAACATATATTTCATTTAAAATGTTTTTTAGTTATAATAAAAAAAACATTTTAAATGAAAACAAAACCTTTAATTATCCTTTTACTCTGTGCAATAACAGTCTCCGCACAAGTAACCGAAACCGAAAAGAAACTCAAAAC
The DNA here is from genome assembly GCA_003250325.1 of Paludibacter sp. Classification (GTDB taxonomy): domain Bacteria; phylum Bacteroidota; class Bacteroidia; order Bacteroidales; family Paludibacteraceae; genus Paludibacter. The sequence continues at coordinate 2,020 of QKGU01000205.1, read as the reverse complement.
CTTAGAAACTGACACATTATCTGGGTGGAAAACCGGCGCTGTAACCGGAGTAAATCTTGCACAAACAGCATTAGTGAATTGGTCGGCAGGTGGCGAAAGTTCAGTTGCCATCAATGGGCTATTAAGTGTATTTGCCAATTACAAGAATAAGAAGTCTGCTTGGGACAATTCGTTGGACGTTGGCTATGGACTATTGCAACAAGGTAAAGATAAAGGTTTTATAAAAACGGATGACCGCTTTGATTTGCTGTCGAAATATGGGCAAAAGGCCTTTTCCGATTTTTACTATACGGTATTGGTCAATTTCAAAACTCAGTTTGCTCCCGGGTACAATTACCCGAACGATTCTGTCAGAATTTCCAATTTCTTAGCTCCGGCCTATTTGTTAGGAGCTGTTGGGTTAAACTACCAGCCAAATTCTTATTTCAATGCATTCATAGCTCCTGTAACAAGTAAAATGACCATTGTGAACGATGATGCACTTTCGGCCGCAGGAGCTTTTGGGGTAACACCCGGAGAAAAAACAAAAACTGAATTTGGGGGATATGCCCGCATCATATATTCCAGAAATGATTTTAAAAGCGAACTTCTAAAAAATGTTGCATTTACAACAAAGCTCGATTTATTTTCCAACTATCTTAAAGATCCTCAAAATGTGGATGTAAACTGGGAAAATCAGATCGCGTTAAAAGTAAACAAATACATTTCGGTGAATCTGAACACGCACTTATTGTACGATGCAGATATTCTTTACGAAGGCGGGCCTGCAAGAGTTCAGTTTAAAGAAATTCTGGGCGTAGGATTCTCAATGAAGCTTTAGTTTTCATGAGTCTAAATACTTTTCTTATTTATACCAGTGAATCAATACTAAAAAATTGATTCACTTAACATGTATCTAAATTATTGAACATCATAAAAATCTATAAAACATATTTTTCGAGCAAAAAACACACGGTATTTCCAAGTACTTATACCGTTTTATTCTGTTTTATTGAAACAAGACATTTTTATGAGAATTAATTGACGACCTGCAGCATAGAAATAAAAAAATCAGATCCAATAAGGTTTTAAAATGAAAGACTCAATTGTTTTTAGCATTATTCAGAACATTGCCATTCTCATGACATTTTGCATCCTTTATGACCATTTCTGGAGTAGCAAAACAAGACCAAAAAACTTTCTGTTTAAGCTATTGGCAGGAGTATTTTTAGCGTTGGTTGTGTTCATGTTAATCTCAACTCCATGGGATTACAAATTAGGAATATTTTTCGATACCAGATCAGTTATGCTTTCTGTTGCAGGATTATTTTTTGGTCCGGTTCCTACCATAACTGCTACAATTCTCACTGCAATCTACAGAATCTACTTGGGTGGTTCAGGAGTTTATATGGGTATAGCAGTAATTTTTACATCGGGAGCAATTGGTTTACTTTGGTATTATCTACGTCCTGATTGGAAACGCAAAAATCACACAATGGAGCTACTTTCATTAGGATTAGTTGTACATTCGGTTATGCTTGCCTGTATAATGCTACTTCCTCAGGAAATAAGAATTCAAACATTGAAACTAATATTTTTCCCTGTAATGATTTTATATCCGCTTGCAACAGTATTAATTGGCGAATACATAATCCGGCAAGAAACCATAAGAAAAAATAAAAAAGCGTTGATTGAGAGCGAAAAACGTTGGCAATTTGCTCTTGAAGGCGCAGGCGATGGGATTTGGGACTGGGATCTCTCAAAAAATGAAATTTTCTTTTCGAAGCAGTGGAAAAATCTGCTAGGATATAAAGATGACGAAATTGAAAAGACTTTTTCGGAATGGGAAAACAGAATGCATGTTGAAGACAGAAAAGAAATAAAGTCTCTGATAAATTTACACCTTGAAGGAAAAACGCCAATTTATTCAGCAGAGTATAGAATGCAGTGTAAAGATGGTTCCTATAAATGGATTTTAGACAGAGGGAAAGTAATTCAATATGACAACAATGGAAATCCGATTAGATTTATCGGGACACAA
>QKGU01000221.1 GCA_003250325.1 Paludibacter sp. | reverse complement strand
ATTTACAATTATAATAGTGTTGTCGGGATTTACACTCGGAGTATTTTCGATAGGTAAAATTACGGCATTTATTGCTGATGGCGAATTATCAACCTTACTAAAACATAGAAAAATGAACAAAGAATTAGAAAAAATGAATGGCCATTACATTATTTGCGGTTATGGAAAAACAGGCAAAAAAGTGTTGGACGATCTGTTGCAAAAAGAGCTGAAAGTAGTTGTAATTGAGGGTAATATAGAAAAGAGTGAAAAGCTGAAAGAGCGTCATGAAGATAAATTTATTCATTTAGAAGGCGATGCAACCAGCGATGAAGTATTGTTACAAGCGGGTGTTGAACGAGCTAAAATATTGATCTCGGTTTTGCCAACTGATGCGTAAAACCTTTTCGTAACGCTTAGTACTAAGGCTATAAATAAGAAAGTGAAAGTTATTACCCGAATTGATGACGTGCCGGAGCAGATTTTCTGGTGTCGCCTATCGAAATTGCTACGGATCACATAATTTCAATTGCAACTTCGAGTGCTGATTTTTATAGCTTTGTAGAGTTTGCAGGAGGGAAAAAGCGATTGAAAGAATTTAAGTTTGGTTTGGTGGAGATTTTTGAAGGTAGCGACCTGATAAATAAAATGTATCGAGAAGCTAATATACCACAGCGAACAAATCTAGTGGTTATTGGTTTTTATTCGAGTTCAAATGAACTTCAGGTAAATCCTAAAGCCGATAATACTATACTTTTAGGAGATAAACTCTTGGTTTTTGGCAATGATGATCAAATTGAAAAATTAAAGGCTATTGCCAACCACAAAACAAATTGAGTTAGAAAATCAATTCACCAAAAAATTCAGGACGGTGAAAATCTGGTCTTTCAGTATTTATTGGACTCCAACTTACATAGTGTGGAGAATCGGTTCCGTCAGCACATTTATAAAAATTACCCAATAATTTTTCAGGTAATTTATGTGGATTGATTCCCATAATGCGCATAGGTATTTTTACAGTCAAGTCCCATTCAAACATTCCTTCCATTTCTTTGAATGCCCGTCTGCCTAAGCTGGGATATCGTTTTATCTGTGATAATTCTTCTTTACTGAAGGGAATCACACTTTCGTTACGGGAAATTCTTCTGGAAACTTTACAAGTACCTATACAATTAAATTCGAAATTCATATATTTCTCATTGTCAGGTGTTTTTACAAAAAACTCCACACAACTGTCTTCATTTACTGATTCCTGATCGTTCGAATAAATAGCACGAAGCATACTACCTTTAACAGAATATTTAATGAATAAAGAATCGCTTGAACGGGCAATAATAAAATAGGTGATAGGTTTATAAGGAAATTTTTCTTTCCAATTCAGAATTTCAATTTTATCCACAGTTCCTTTTTCGTCAAGAATAATAGCTGCGTTTTCCAACTCGGTAACATCGTTCAAGCTTTGGATATATGGTATTTTCAACTGTTTCATGTCGATTCGTCTTTTATTATTGCAATAATAGCGAATATTCTTCAGAAACAGATTAACTAAAGAAGAATATTTTGTAAAAATTTGATTTCATCTTTTATTATAAAAAAACACCTGCAACGAAAATTAATTTATTGCAGGCATTTTTAATAAAATGATATTTTTATTTATGAACGTTTTTCAAACTTAGCTTTCACAGTATCAAAACCATTTTTGATATCTTCAATAATTTCTTTTACTGATGATATTTTAGTCGCTTTATATGCATTATTACCCGCAAAAGCATAACCTTTATCCATTTTACCTTTGTAAGCATTGTATAAAGTTACAATAATGCAGTAAGGCACTTTTTTATAGTCGCAGGTGTGTAAACAGTTATATGGACACGATTTAGGAGCTGTAAGTCCTTGCTTCACTCTTTCAAGAAATTGTCCTTTAAGTGCGCGACCAGGCATTCCTACCGGACTTTGAATGATTTCAACTTCATTTTCACTCGCATTGATATAAGCTTCTTTAAACTTAATATCAGCGTCACACTCATCAGATGTTACAAAGCGACTGGCTATTTGCACTCCTTTTGCACCAAGTTCCATGATTCTATACATATCTTCACCTGTATATATTCCTCCAGCGGCAACAACAGGAATTTCCTGATTGTATTTTTGTTCGAAAACACTTACTTCTGCTACAACTTCAGGAATTAATTTTTCGATTGAATAATTTGGATCTTCAATTTGATTGGCCTTAAAACCGAGATGTCCTCCGGCTTTTGGACCTTCAACGACAATTAAATCAGGAAGATAGTTATACAACGTTTTCCATTTTTCGCAAATTATTTTGGCTGCTCTACCCGAAGAAACAATCGGAACCAGTTTTGTAACACATTCTGGAGTTCTGTACTTTGGTAAATCCAGCGGAAGACCGGCACCAGCAAATATAACGTCCACTTTTTCGGCGATAGAAGTTTTTACCATTTCTCCGAAATTTGTAAGTGCCATCATTATATTGACACCGATAATTCCCGAAGTTTTTTCACGGGTTTTTTTTATCTCTTCTTTCAGTCCAATAATACATGCTTCCATATAATCTTTCGCTGTATTACGATAAATTAATCCAAGCCCGGCACATGAGATTACGCCTACACCACCTTCATTTGCAACCGCAGAGGCTAATCCGGATAATGAAATCCCAACGCCCATTCCACCTTGAATAATGGGGAGTTTAGCAGTAAGATTTCCAATTTTTAGTTTATTCATATTGCACATTAAAACGATTTGTGTGCAAAGGTACAAATTAATAATTGAAGAATTTATGGAGAATTTAGATATGAAATTATATTTAACTATAATCATGCATTATTCATTCATTTCCGAATATTTATAGAAATATATTACTGAAAATAGCTGTATCAGCCA
>QKGU01000301.1 GCA_003250325.1 Paludibacter sp. | reverse complement strand
CTTACCATATAGCTGTTGTAAAAGGTTGTGATGTAGATCAGCCGCGCAATCTTGCCAAGTCGGTAACGGTAGAATAATGTTATAAATTAGCCCCTTCGCAAACGTTGGGGTTTTTTATTTGTTGTAGTAAAATTAGTTTTTAAATTATATATCAAAAAACGTAATTAATAATTTCCGGTTCTAAAACGGTAGATTACAAATTATTATCAAACAAAGGATATGTGCGGAATAGCAATGGTAAGGCTTCTTAAGCCTTTAGATTATTATCAGGAAAAATATGGCACATGGCAGTATGGTCTTCAAAAGATGTATCTGCTTATGGAAAAACAGCACAACCGTGGTCAGGAAGGTGCCGGATTGTCTACTGTGAAACTGGATATGCCTGCCGGAGAAGAATATATCTGGCGCGATAGGGTTGAAGGCAAAAATGCAATCCAACAAATATTTGCGTCAATCAATAAAAAAACATCTGAAGTATCGGAAGAAGTTTACACCAATACTGATTTATCAAAAGAACAACTTCCTTTTGCCGGAGAACTATATTTAGGTCATCTGCGCTATAGCACAACCGGAAGAAGTGGGTTATCTTATGTTCATCCGTTTTTGCGCCGTCATAACTGGAAAAACAGAACTATGGTGCTGGCCGGTAATTTTAATTTGACAAACGTTGATGAATTGTTCGAACATCTTACCTTGAAAGGTCAGCATCCGCGCGATAAAGGTGACACTTTCCTGATGCTTGAATCTCTTGGTTTTCAGCTTGATCAGGAAGTACAACGCGAATATGACATTATTAAGCAACGTTATTCGAACGATTTGGCTATAACTCAGAAAATCGAAGAAAATCTCGATATCGCTTCATTTATCCGTAAATCGGAAAAAATGTGGGATGGTGGATATGCGATTTGCGGTATGCTGGGTCATGGCGATTCGTTTATTTTCAGGGACTCAAAAGGAATTCGTCCAGCATTTTACTATATAAGCGATGAGATTGTGGTTGCCGCTTCCGAGCGTCCGGTAATACAAACCGCGATGAATGTGAAAGAAGAAGAAATCATTGAATTGCAACCAGGCGAAGCAATGATTATTAAGAAAAACGGAACTATACGATTTGAAACGATTCGTCCTGCTGCCAAAGAATTGAAAAAATGTTCTTTTGAAAGAATCTATTTCTCGCGTGGTAGCGATATTGATATTTACAGAGAACGCAAAAAGTTGGGAGAATCGCTTGCAAAGCCCATTTTGAAAGCGATCGGCAACGATGTTGATAATACCGTTTTTTCATTTATCCCGAATACTGCCGAAGTGGCTTTCTATGGAATGAAAGACGGAATAAAGGCACTTAATAATCAGGCTATTCGTGTTGAAAAAGTATTAATAAAAGATATTAAACTTCGTACGTTTATTTCGACAAACAGCGAACGAGACGATTTAGCCACTCACGTTTACGATGTCACCTACGGGTCAATTCGTCGTGGAAAACTGGATAACCTTGTAGCAATCGATGACTCAATTGTTCGTGGAACAACGTTGAAACAAAGTATTCTGAAGATTTTGAACCGATTAGAACCGAAGAAGATAGTTATTGTTTCCTCGTCTCCACAGGTTCGTTTCCCTGATTATTACGGAATTGATATGCCCCGCATGAATGAATTTTGTGCATTCCGTGCTGCTATTGCTTTGTTGAAAGAATCCGGACGTCAATCGGTGATCGATGAAGTATACCGCAAATCGAAAGAGCAGGTAAACCTTCCGAAAGAGCAGATCGTCAATTATGTAACGGAAATTTATAAACCGTTTACACAAGACGAAGTTTCGGTTATGATTGCTAAAATGCTGACTCCGAAAGATGTGGATTGCCCCGTTGAGCTTGTTTATCAGACCATTGAAGGGTTACACGAAGCTTGTCCGAACCATGCAGGAGACTGGTACTTTACAGGCGATTATCCAACCCCTGGTGGTAATCAGTTGGTAAATCAGGCATTTATAAATTATTACGAAGGAAGAGATAAATAATTTTAAATAAAACCAGTCGCATCATGAAACGAAGTGAAAATTACGTATTTGCTGATAAAACCGAATGGGTTCAGATAAACGACGGTATGCGTCGTCAGGTACTTAGTTACGACGATAACATGATGCTGGTAAAGGTGGAATTCAAAACTGGTGGGATAGGATATGCTCACCAACATCCGCATCGCCAATGCACGTATGTGGTTAGTGGAATTTTTGAATTTCAGGTGGGTGAAGAAACCAAAATTGTAAAGGCCGGCGATGGACTTTACATGCAACTATACTTCATGGAGTTAAATGTATCGAGGAAGGAATTCTTATCGATACATTTAGTCCAATGAGGGAAGATTTTCTTTAATTGGTGATGGCTTTTACCTTGTAACCTTCTTTCTCGAGAAGTTTTATCAAGCCGTTTTTACCTCCAAGATGTAAAGCACCAACAGCTACAAAACAGGAAGATTCCTTCATTAAGTTTGGTAATTGATTGATCCAGTTAATATTTCTTTTATCAACCAGTTTCTCGAATTCCTCATCCGTCATATCAATTACATTTCCTCTACGGTTCGACAGTTCGAGCAAATCATTTATTTTACCTTCTTTATAAAGCCTGTTCACTTTTTTTATTTCAGTGAGAATGCTGTCTTTTTGGCGAATGGACTCTACTAAAACATCTGTCTGACGTTGCAGGCTTCCGTTTCCAAACAATATCTCAATTTGCTGATCAACAGTTTCCAACCCAACCACTTTTTTCCCTTTTTCTGCGGCCACGAGTTGAAAATATGAATCCGATTGATTGTCATCGGTGTATCCGGTTGTTTTTTTGAATATCTCCATTTCGTACATGGTGAGTATCATGGTTGGATTCATGATCGAAAGCTCTTTCAGCCCGAATTTAAAAGCAGATTTTAATGCATTGTCCACCAAAACATAATCGCTATCGTTCAGCAGGTCTTTCATTTTAATATGATCGGGCATAATAGCTGCACGTTGAATTTTCGCCGTTGCATCCAAGCTGTTCATCACCATTTCGCCAACTACCATATCGCAATCGTTGAAAGCCTTATACAGACCGGGAACGGAATCTAAAAACTGAATGGGAATGAGATGATGTGTACCGAAAAGGTAGGAGGGAGCTTTCAACCCGTTTCCTGAAATTCTCCACAGTAACTGTGCCTGAACTATGAAAACGAAAAGTAAAAGCGAAAAAACTAAACCGGCTTTTTTATTCATAATTAAAGTTTTAATTTTGAAATACAAAGATATGTAAGCAACCGCATTAACCAAACAGAGTTGTAAAATTTTAAAATAATTACTTTTCTTTTTTCATTTCTCACTTTTTATAAGTTGATCTGAAAATAAAAATTGGGCATTACTAAACAATGCTTAAAAAAATCCGTTTTTAATACACAAAGATCAAATTATGAGTACATTTAAGTTTGTTCAGGAAAAAATACAAAAAGTTTACAATGATCTAAAGTTTTTGTTGCTTTGTTTGAATTTTTAGAAAAAAAAAGAATTTGAAAACGATATTTTCTTTATTTTTAAATCACGAACCAAATAAATTTCAGTTGTTGCGTCAATTAGTAATACAAACATGTTTATATGTTATACTTTGACAAATAATGATTAGGGACATGTTTTTTTGATGAAATTATTTTAAGATAAATATTGTCGACATGATAAATATTTTTATATTTCATTATAATCGAATGTTTTTCAACATATATTATTTTAAGCAATATATATAAAAATCTTCAGAGTTAAATCATTAGATGTAATTTAAATTTTACATTAAGTATTAATTTAAGTTTTTATTTAAATATATAATTTTATACAAATAACTTAAATATTTTTTGTATCATTGCATTTGTATTTTTGATGTTTTGCATTTAAAATAACCTTAAAAAAATACCTGATGAAAAGATATTATGCAATTTTGAGTCTTTTCTTAATTTCAATCCCATCTTTTTCGGCCGATAAATGTGAATTACTGGATAGTTTAGATCATGTTCTTTCTCTAAAGGACAATTATACTGCTCAACGTGTTGCCCGAATTAATATACTTGAACGTCAGATAAATGAATGCACTAATCAGGAAATGTGTTTTAACCTGATTGGCGAAATCTTTGATGAACTTAGTAGTTATAATCTTGATTCAGCCTATTATTTTGTAAAGAAACGTTTAGCTGTTGCAGTAAAATCCGGTAATCAGGATTGGATAAAAGAATCACAAATGAATCTTGC
>QKGU01000161.1 GCA_003250325.1 Paludibacter sp. | reverse complement strand
TTCCCGGATCCTGCACATCGTCTAAAGCAAGATTCAGCTTTTGGTTTACATCATCCAATGTCCATGAGTATTTGGGTTTTTCGAACACGGCGAGAACTCCCTGTTGCGTTTTTTGGTTCGATATTTTATGAAGCTCAGTTTCGGCAACTTCTATTAACTCGGACGCTTTTATTTCCTTATTGCTGTTTAGCCATTCTTTAGTTGCGACTAAAGTTACACAAACAAAGGCTGTGGATAAATCGTTGACGAGTTTTGTGCCTTCGGCGATAAAAAGTCCCGCTTCGTCGCGAAACTTTTTTTGGGAAAGGCTGGTAATGAGTTTTATTTTATTTTTAGATAACATGCACCGTTAAGAAATAGGCAATTCAATATTTATTTTTCTCGCTTATAAGATTGTATTTTCGAGTCTTATAGGACGCATTTCAATAGAATAGCAGATGAAAAAGGTTTAATATTTGTTGTTGCAAAGCTAACAAAGAAAACGATAAAAAGCTATATTTGCAAATTATTTTTTAATTCAGAGTTTGTCCCGAAACATGAGAAAGGTTTTTAAATATTCGTTTTACATATTTGTTCTGGTGTTGTTCTCGTGCAACACCACCAAGTTTGTGCCTAATGGCGAATATCTGTTGAACAAAGTAACTATAAAAACCGACTCAAAAGATTTAGATAAAAACGAATTATACGAATATATCCGACAAACTCCTAATGCAGCGGTATTGGGAATGGTTAGAATGCAGCTTGGCATTTACAATTGGGCTGGGAAGGATTCTACAAAATGGTTAAACAAAAAACTGAAGCAGATTGGTGACCCGCCCGTAATATATAACTCAACGCTTACCTCGATGAGCGTACAACAGCTTCAGCTGCTGATGAGAAACAAAGGCTACATGAACGCCGAAGTGGAGACAAATGTGGAGACAAAAGGCAAGAAAGCCAATGTCGAGTATCTTGTCAACTCTAACCAACCTTATCGTGTTCGAAATTATTCAGTGGACATTGATAATAAGATTCTGACTCAGGTTGCAGCGGATACTTCCCGTTCGTTGATACGTCAGAATATGCTCTTCGATGCAGACGTGTTGAATGCAGAACGGGAACGAGTGGCATCGCGACTCCGCCAGATTGGTTATTACAATTTCAACAAAGATTTTCTTATTTATACAGCCGACAGTACCGTTGCTACTGAAAAAATTGATTTGAGACTTCAGTTTCAGGATTATCTCCAAAACAATAGCGATTCGCTATCAAAGATTATTTTCAAGAAATATACCATCCGAAAAGTAACTTTTTACACCAACAATGATGCTATTACAGTTCCAGACAACAACCAAGATCAAAAAGCTGATACCACTGAGTTCCGGGATTTTTCGTTAATAAGTACCAACGGACGAACTTTAAAACTTGATGCGCTTGTTCAGAATACGTACATCAACCCTAAAACAACTTACAGCGACCGGGCTGTTGAACGAACTTATTCGGCACTCAACTCCCTTGGCCCTATCAAATATGTAAATATCAGCTTTAAGGAAGTAATGGACACGCTGCTTGATTGTAATATCTACATTATTCCTTCGAGAGCAATTTCTGTTTCCACCGAACTGGAAGGAACCTATACCGGAGGCTATTGGGGAGGCGCAGCCAATGTAAATTATGTTGACAGAAATGTCTTCAAAGGAGCAGAAACTTTTAACCTCCAGTTGAGAGCTGCAGCAGAATGGCAAAAAGGAATTTGGGCACAGGAATATGGTGTACAAGCAGGATTAAAATTCCCAAGATTTATGCTTCCGGTCGGCAGTTACGATTTCAAACGAAATATACATGCCAACACGGAGTTCACATCAGCCTTTTCCTATCAATTCAGACCCGGAGAATTTTCGACCACCAGCATGAGTGCCGGTATTAAATACTCCTGGAATCGCCGATTTTTCCAACACACTTTTCAGTTGTTCGATTTAAATTACGTATACTTTCCACTGATAACCTCTGAATTCCGAAATACTTATTTAAACGTTGTACCTCCCAGATTCAACCCGTACAACTACACCGATCACTTTATTATGCGTATGGGATACGCCGGTTCTTACACCAGTTTCAATGCAAACAGGCCGTTGCAAAATTACTCCACCATGCGCTATAATCTCGAAACCGCAGGGAATTTGCTTTACGGAATAAACCATTTATTAGGAAGTATTCCTAGTGCGGATGGTTCGTATCGGCTATTTAATATTCGCTATTCCCAATACGTGAAAGGAGAATACAACATTACTCATCATCAGATTTATAATGCAGAAAATCGCTTTGTATATCATTTAGGTGTTGGAATTGGTGTTCCTTACGGAAATGCTGAAGCAATTCCGTACGAAAAAAGGTTTTACAGTGGAGGAGCAAACAGCGTAAGAGGGTGGAGCGAAAGCACGCTCGGGCCAGGCGTTTATTCTTCATCAACCACCTACAGATCGAGAGATTACAATCAGGTGGGCGATATAAAATTAGACATGAACATGGAATACAGGGCAAAAATGTTTTGGTTAATGGAAGGAGCATTATTTCTGGATGCCGGAAATGTCTGGACAATAAAAGATTATGAGACTCAATCAGGAGGTACTTTTCATCTGGATTCTTTCATGAAACAAATTGCTATTGCTTACGGACTGGGGATTCGTTTCGATTTCTCGTTTTTCATTGCCCGTGTAGATTTAGGCATCAAACTTTTCGATCCTGTACTTTCCCGGCGGGATCAATGGCGCATCAGTCCAAAAATCAATCAGGATTTTGCACTGCACTTCGCAATCGGATATCCATTCTGAGTTTGAAAGTTCTTAAATTTCAAAAGTTTGTAACGTTATTTCTTTTTCGATTTATTCTTCTCCGATTTCTTATCTCCCAACAAATCGTAGGTCATTCTGTGATAAGGCGTTGTTCCATGAGTCCGAATGGCAGCGCGATGTTTTAGGGTTGGATAGGCTTTATTATTATTCCAGTCGTAGCATGGAAATTCGGCATGGAGCCGTTCCATCATTTCGTCCCGATGAGTTTTTGCCAATACAGATGCCGCTGCAATGGAAAGATATTTGCTATCTCCCTTCACTATGGTTTGATGATGAATATCGTTGTATGGTTTGAATTTATTTCCATCCACAATAATAAAACCCGGACGAATAGTGAGTTTATCGATGGCTCTGTGCATAGCCAGAATAGAAGCATTGAGAATATTAATTTCATCAATTTCTTCGTTTGAGACTTCAGCAACAGCCCAGGCCAACGCTTCTTTCTCAATAATGGGGCGAAGCAGCTCCCGCTCTTTCTCCGAAAGTTGCTTCGAATCGTTCAACTGAGGACAACGAAAATCGGAAGGTAAAATAACAGCTGCAGCAACTACCGGACCGGCCAGACAACCTCTTCCCGCTTCATCGCAACCACACTCGAACTCAAAGGAAGAAAAGTTTGCTTTCAGTCCCTTTTCGTCTTCGAAAAGAAGAATATCCGAATCGGTCAACTTCAGTTTTCTACTCATTTTCCCTTTCGGTTTCAGAATTTGTAGCCTTTAATTTCTTTGATTCTTCCCATAAAACGGGTGCCAGTTTCATCGCCGGTTTATAGGCGAGAGATTGTTGTTTCAGCTCAACGTTTATCAGGCTAAAACGGCTATCCAAAGCATTAAAAACATTCAGTAAAACACTTACAATCAATGCATATTTCAGACCGCCAAAAACACCTCCAAGAAATTTGTTTAACCCTCCCAAAGCAAGTGCATTGAATGTTTTATCTAAAAGCCCTGCAAGCATCAGCAAAGCTACTGCAACAATGACAAATATTATTAAGTAGGCAACTGGTGTAGCTACCTTTTCCGAGAAGTCGAACGATTTTATAAGCATTTGAGAGACGAGCGGTGATAAAAGTTTCGCCCCATATATTCCTAAAAATATCGCAACCAACGAAGTCAGCTCTTTAATCAGACCTTTAAAAAGTCCGAAAATAAATCCGATGGCTACCGGAATAATAATTAAAAAATCAAGAGAGTTCATTGCTTATTTTATTATCGTGTTTTGCAAAGATAGGAAAACCGACTGAATTTCGAAGATTTCTTATTAAATTTAGGCAACAAATCATGTGGTAGAGTTATTGAATTAAAACCCGGCAGAAGACAAACATAATAATCGATTTATCTTCCCGTTAGAGTCACAGCACATTTGTGACAGACAACACAAATATTAAAAAATATTTTTTGGCACAGATATTGAATAATGTAAACTACAATACAAAAACACAGAAAGAAACAATAGAAAAATAATTACTCACAGCTTAAAAAATAAGATTATGAAAACAAAAGTAGCAAGCCTGTTAGTGGTCCTAATGTTAGCCGCCACTCAACTATCGGCACAAAAAAGAATTACTGTTGAGGCACAAAGTTATGACATCAGTGACAATCTCGACCTGAAAGCTGTGGCATCAATTTTTGGAGACTCACGTGACCTTGAAGAATTTGAAATGAAACTGAACGATTACGACAGTCAGATTTCTAATCTTGATTTAAATAATGATGGTGAAGTAGATTACCTTCGTGTTATCGAAACTTCGGAAAACGATGTTCATGTTGTAGTTATTCAGGCTGTTCTCGACAGAGATGTTTATCAGGATGTAGCAACAATAGTTGTTGAAAAAAACAGATACAACAGAACTGTAGTACAAGTTATTGGTGATCCTTACATGTATGGCGACAATTACATTATTGAACCTGTTTACTACCATACACCTAGTATATTTTCATTTTTCTGGAGCCGTAACTATCACAGATGGTATTCACCATATTACTGGGGTTATTATCCAAGGTATTATCGTTATCGTCGTCCATTTGAAGTAAATATCTATTTGTCAAACATACATTTGCATATCAATTCGAGATACGATTACAGATATTCAACTCGTAGACGAAACGATTATTCGATAAAAATGCACAGCTCAATTGGACGTAATGATTATTATAAAGTACATCCAAACAATTCATTCAAAAAAAGAAATGAAAATGCTTATAATAAAAATGACTTCGAACGCAGCCGTAACTCTGAATCAATAAGAAGATCCGAAAACAGCTACAACGGATCGAGAGAAAACCGGTACGAACGCAACAATGGGAACAAAAATAATTGGAACAGAAGTAATGAAAACTGGAATAATGGGAACCAAAATAATGGAAACAGAGATAATCAAAATCGCAGCTATGAAAACTCCAGAAATAGCAGTCCAACCTGGAATGGCGGTGGCACTATTCAGAGAAACCCATCTACTTCAAATGGAAGTCGCAACAATAATGAAGTGAGAATAGAACCAAGCAGACCAAGTCAACCAATGAGAAGTGAGCCGAACAGAAGCGAGAACTGGAATAATTCTTCTAATAATAACAACAGAAGCAATTCCTCTTCCGGATCGAGAAGCATAGAAACCCAAAGATCAAGTTCTCCGGTTGTAGCAAAACCTGCTCCTACTGTAACAAGAGAAAGTTCAAATTCGTCAAACCGGGTAAATGAATCGAAATCATCTGAAAGAAGATCTTCTGAAAGCAGATCTGATAATGGAAACAAGTCTTCAAGAAATGATTCAAAAAGAAAATAAATTAGTCTTTATAAATTTGATGTTAGTTTAATTTGCTGAGATCGCCACGGAAATTATTTCCTTGGCGATCTTATTTTATAGGCTGTGTATTTCAGCTAAATACTCCTGTTCTGTTTGTCCGGGTGTCGGAACAAATTCTGCTTTCTTCAAACAGTTTAACTCCTGCAAATCCATCAAAGTTGAATATCCCGAGCGACAGACTATTTTTCTGCAACCTTTTAAACAAGCAACCAATTTATCATCAGATAAATGAGAAAATACGTGAACATTCCCAATAACGTGTTTCTTCTCTACGTTCTCCGGTTGTCCGGCAACGATAAGCGTTATGAACGATTCGGAACTATATTTCTCAATCAACTGTTTTTCAAAAATAGTTCGCTGAGGTTCAGGACCAGAAACGATTCCCACCACATCGTATGTAAAATCAGGCACTATACCTTCCACCACAGAAAAGCGGGACAAATTCCCAATATATTTAGCATTACGAGGCAATTTATATTTATGAGATAAATCACCCGATAAGCCTTTATTTCCTTCCACATCGGGTATCCAGCACTCATTGTATTCTTGAATTATCAACTTATGGAGAGTAAAAACAAGCGGCTCTAAAAATTTCAATCCGCGTGGCATTCTCACCATGATTTGGTGCGTTATATAAACAGAATGAATCTGTTTACTCCACATCCCAAAACGATTATCCGAAATTACCTGATCAAACCTTTCATTTTTAAGTATCTTCTTTAGCCAAAAATGCTCTTTAAAAATATGAGAAATAATGTTTGGAAAACTACGAAGCATTGCTCCTACCTGTGATTTTCCGGAGGAATAAGAAATTGGATAAGACGGGTATTCAATTGTTCGGAGTGACGGAAATTCCTGTTTCAGGAACGCGAGAGGATATCCATCGGACACAAGAACCACCTCATGACCATCGGACAGGAGTTGACGGATAATGGGAACACAACGAGTGGCATGCCCCAATCCCCAGTTCAATGGACAAACTAAAATTTTCATAATGATGAGTTGATATGGTGATGTGATAATGTGGTGATGTGATAATGTGAGAATAATTTATATGGAGTAAAGGTGTGTCGTTTTAATCATTTTCTAATCTACTCATCAGCATATCATCGCATCACCACATCAACTAATCTTCACATCAAATTATCCTGCCACCGACACATCAAAACCTTTGGCTCTAGCTTTTTCAGCAATTGCATTCAATTCTTCTACCGCAACTTTCTGAACCGTATTGGTCGGTGCTTCACGGTCGAGGCTGTAAATCATAACTTGCTTCGGGCGAATTTCAGCCAAAGCATTCAGCCAGGCTTCTACTTCTTCAACGGTAGTATTATCAAACTTTTCACCTTTGTATTCTCCTCGCAAAAACATGGTTTGAATAATCAACCGACCCTCAAATTTTTTCAGATTTTCAATCAACCAATCCACATTTACATGGGTACCAACCGGACAATCCATCAACTTCATGGTTCGGTCGATTGCCGAGTCGAATTTCAGGATATTATTATCGATCTTATTTAATGCACTAAAAATATATGGTTTATGAATTTTTGTAGAATTGGACAACACGCTCACTTTTGCGGTTGGACAAATAAGATCTCTTAAAGCAATTGTATCATCAATAATTTTATCAAATTCGGGATGTAAAGTAGGTTCTCCATTTCCGGCAAAAGTAATTACATCAGGAATCTGGTTTTCGCCAACCATTTCGTTGAGTTTTGCTTCCAGCGCTTCCTTTACATGTTGCCGCGTGGGAATTGGCGATTCCTGCATATTGGTATTAAAACCACATTCGCAGTAAATACAATTGAACGAACATATTTTTGCATCTATGGGAAGTAAATTTATACCGAGAGATAGTCCCAAACGTCTGCTCCGAATAGGACCGAAAATAATTTGGTCAAATAGAATCATTATTTGTAATTAAAATTTATAAAACCAGGTACACATTGGGATCGGGAACGCATAAACTCCATCATTAGGAGTAATAACAGTAATTCCTGCAAGTGACACCTGAAAAGCTTTTTTATCATTTGTTTGAAATCTCATCCCGGGCATTAAGAACATTGCAACCACACTTTCATTTGTATTATCATGGATTACTCCAATCATACTATCAAATATAAAACTGGCCTTTACACCCACTTTGGCGATACCTGCAATTGAGAATATCGGTCCTGCAACATATTCGTTTGAGCCCTGAATATAATTCCCCGTCAAATCGTCGTAAGTATTCATTTTAACTCCGGAATTCAAATATCCATATCCGGCAGCCAGAGTCAGATTTTTTTTAGCATCGCCAAAAGTAACATTACCAAAAGGTAAAAACATGTAGCCTTTGAATGCATTTAAATAACCGGATGTCCCAATTAACGAACCAAATGAGAAATTTAATTTTTCATTATTTGTCTTGATGCTGTATTTAAAATCTCCAACAAACGGACTGGCAAGCCATGTGGTTAAGATACCTACACTGAAGTTGTTCGAAAGTGCGAAGTGAGCTTCAGGTCCGTAAAGATTTATAAGTGCATAGTTTGAGCCCTTTTTTATAGGCAATGCATTAGTTGTAAATGCATAACGCGTCACAAAAGGTCCTGCATCATAGTACTCACCTCTCAATAAAGATTTTTCATTTTTTACAACTTCAATACTTTTTATCTCAGACTTGGGAATATAGATATTACCTAATTTCTCTGTATATATCAGCACTTCTCTACCATCATCGGATACAATTTCTCCTACATATTCAACATTGTTAAATTTAGTAATGTGATACAGTTGCTTTGAAACTATAGAATCTGATTCATAATCTAAGTTGGGACTTATTTGCTTAGAAGATACGTCATCTTCAATTTGGTTTTCCTTTGTTGCATTCAGCAGGCTTACTGAACAAAAAGCGAAAAGCAAAAGCAGTAATTTAGGTGTTTTCATTTGCTGATAAGGTTAAATTAGACAATTGAAACTTTTACTAAATAAAAACAAATCCTAAAACGTAAAGTTTATAATCAGAACTCTTATATCAAATATCGATTGGTCATGCTCAGACACTATTCATTCTCCTTTTTTGCAAAGAAATAGGTTTTACCTTCTTCTTTCACATCAAACGTCACGATTTCCTGATTCGGTCTATTTTGAAAAAAGCAAAGCAAGCCAAAATCACCACCGCAAAACAGACTATGAAATGCGAAAACAGGAACAAAAAAATAGAAATAAGGTTGAGTATAAAATATCGCCATTCCTAAAATGGAAAGAACCGTTACAACTATCGCAGGAGCTAACGCCACTTTTTTAAATTGCTCATAATTTAAAACCTGTTTGTCGGCCAGAACCCAGAACATAAATTTCTTCAGGTTCATGCCAAAAGAGAGGTTCTTTGCTCCCACCCAACGATATGCAGCAGCATGAATCAACTCGTGAAACACAATTAAAAGTGAAAAAGTAAAAAGCAGTCCATATCCCAACCAGATAAGAAAAGCGGTTTCACGATGAATAAAGAAAGGCATAAACGCTTTGAAACCTCCCAGAACGAAAGCCAAAATTCCGGCTATCTGATACATATTTGCCACACGCGCCCAACCAGCATTGTTAGAAATCTCCTTCTCCTCTATCAGCATTTTCTTCAGATCCTTGTGTTCCAGCACGGCTATTTCCGAAAGCTCAGAGTTTTGCTTCAATTCTTCGTAAGTCATCAGCAATTGTTTTAGTTCCCTTAGAGTTTGATAATTATCCTTTCTCCAAGCGTCTTTGAAAGTTGTTTTTTTACTACTTCCAACTGACTCATTTCCTGCATTATTTCATCTACTAATGCGTTATTTTTTGCATCGTTGGCGGTTTTGAGTTCCAGCAGTTTTTGTTTTATCATATCCAGAATCAAACAGTTTTTGAACTCATACACAACCCTTGGCACTAATTCGATTAATCGTTCGGCATCAGTTTCCACTCTTTTTATTTTCGAATGAATTTTGCTCAATGTATATTTTTCCGAAATAAGATCGGCTGTCAGCATGCTGATAGTTGCATTGGGATGATACAGAAAATATTTTTCAGGCACAAAGCCCTCTTCCTGACAATGATTTTTGTAATCCTGAAGCATTAACGCATGTACTTCGTTGTCGAAAATCAAATTATCTCTGTCCAATTCTTCCAGCACATAATCACCAACAGTTACCGGCTGTTTTTTCTCTTCATCGGCATAGTAAAAAACGGTTTCACCGTGCTTCAGCATAACCTGCAGGATATTTCTTTCCTGCTCATCATATTTCGATGTTGCAACTGTATCCTCTGGCAAGAAAAACTCTGGCGGAGGTTGCGAATCAGGCGCTTCATTGGGTCGACGAGTATTGTTTTTCTCCTTTTCCGAGCTTTTTAGCTTGTTGATTTCGTAATAGAGCATTTGCTCATCCACGTTCAGCAAAGTACTGCATTCTTTCACATATTCGCCACGAATTGCCGAGTTTGGAATAATCGCAATACTTCGGACAATATCCAATACCAATCCTGCACGTTTCACAGGATCGCTTCCGGCATCGGCCAACAACAAATTTGTTTTGAAACGAATAAAGTCGGAAGCATTCCGCTCCACATATTCGATAAAATCGGAGGCG
>QKGU01000001.1 GCA_003250325.1 Paludibacter sp. | reverse complement strand
GTTTAATTCCTTACAACCTAATGAGAACAGGGAGATGAGGTATTATGCCAATCTGCTTTTTAATGGCGCCCAATTCAGGGGGCGTGATGTTCAGTACTACCTTTCCGAGGATGTTAATGTTTATCCACATGGAATGGATTCTCCGAGTGGTCTTGGCAATGTTCAGCATTCATCCAAGACAGGATATAATATTCGCAAATTTCAGGATGAGAGTGTTGCTGTAACGGGTGGAATCTCCGCAAACCGTCCGTATATACTCTATCGTTTGGCTGAAATTTACCTGAACTATGCAGAAGCAGAGTATCACCTTGGAGGTACTATCCACGAAAATAATGCGCGTGAGTTTGTCAGTAAGGTTTCAACCCGAGCGCTTCAGCCAGCTATTACTGCAACCGGAGAAGAGCTTCTGGAAGCCATTAAACGCGAACGACGTGTTGAACTTTGTTTCGAAGGCCACAGCTTTTTCGATGAAAGAAGATGGATGGAAGAAGACCATTTAGGCTTGGATATCAAAGGACTTAGATGGACAAAACATGTTGACGGAACTTTGTCTTTTGAAGAATATACCGTTGTTAGACGCCCTTGGTTTGTTAAACATTATTATTTGCCAATCCTAAACACAGAAATAGAAAGAGCACCTTCCTTATTGCAGAACGAAGGATATTAAAATACTCAAAGACGATGTTTGAGTGAATAGTTTACTAGATTTAGTCTTAAGACCGGGAGAATTTCTCTCGGTCTTTTAAAAAAAATGGCAGGATAATTAGGGGGAAATGGGGCCTGTGTTTGTCTTCTGTTTAGTCGCAAATGAAATTATTGGAGGTGAATTTTGTTTTTGTATGACATTGGGGGCAATACTTTCTATTACAAAATAGATAGCTCTCATGACTATTGACTGTCGTGCGGACACAGAAATACAGTTAATTATAAATAGTCGATAAAGTCAACTATAATGTATGAGGATTAACACAATAATTGGCAACAAGCTAAAAGAGATTTTCTTAATGTATGATATAAGCAAAATATTAAATCGGTATGTTGAATCGAGCGAATTAGAAATTGAAGCATTCGCTAAAATTCTGAAGCCTATTGTTTTTGAAAAAAACGAGCACTTCCTTCTTGAAGGTCAGAATGTTACAAGTGTCTGTTATGTCACGGACGGGCTATTTGAAATGTATAAAATAAACGAGGAAGGAAATGAAATTTCAATTGACTTTTTTTTTAATGACTCATTTGTAACTGATTACGTCAGTTACTTAACGCTTTCCAAATGTCAGAGCAACGTCAGAGCAATTCAAAAATCTAGCGTACTCGTTTTCGAAAAGGAAGATATGGATAAACTCTTCGAAAGTAGTATCCAATTTCAAAAATTGGGGAGAGTACTCGCTGAACAAGAGTTTATAGTTTTCGCAAATAGACTTAGGGAAGGTTCTTTAACCCCTAAGGAACGCTATTACAAATTGGTTCAAGATAAGCCGCATTGGATACAGAATATTCCACATTACAAACTTGCATCGTTCTTAAACATATCTCCAGAATGGTTATCTAAAATAAGAAAAGGAAAGTGATTTCTTGAATTAGTTCAACGAGTATGGATAGTCGTATAAGGTAGCTTTGCATACTTTCAATTTTAAACAAGAACAACTATGAGAGCTACAATTTTAACAGCATTAATTTTATTCTGTGGTAACATACTAAATGCTCAATCCACTGAATCAACTTTATGGAAGCCAAAACCACCGAACTATAAAGTGAGCCAAGCAATTGAAATAGAATCACTATTTCCAATGTTTCTTTATGAAGGATGGCACGTAGGTGTCGGATATAGACATGATAAGTTTAGGTTACGAGTAAGCGTCATTAATGGAGGAGATTACAATGCAGATGCACAATCTATAGATGGAGAAATTGAGGGGTATAAACGTTACTACAATACATCCCCAGGGATTTTTTTAGGTTATAATATTTGGAAGAATTTAGAACTCTATGGTTATTATGAAAGACATACATTTGAAATAGAACAGTTATCTTCAAGTGAAATCAGAAAGATTTCATCAAATGACATTGGTATTGGTATTAGCTATCAATTCTTCTTTGGACGTACTTTTTATGTTCAGCCGGGTATCCATAGTTATCTCAGAGCTGAAGAAACAGTAGCTTATTCAAACAATGAATCGTACACTATACCAACATTCGAATTGACTCCAGTCATAAGGATAGGTGCTCGTCTTTGGACAAAATTTGATTGATAAATAAAGCCCAAAAGCTATACGTAATGCGGGGAAAGTTCTGAAATGAAAGTAATTATATTAAACCATCTTTACGGCAGTCGTACAGTGAAGTGCTTTGAAACCCCGCACTCCGCATAGCCGAGACCGTTGACATTGATGGCAGACTTTCATAATAATTTAATACTCACAAATAAAAAGAGACGATGCACAATTTTAAGGAACAAGACATAGTCGACTCAACGATTTTAAATGAACGGAAGATATTTTTATGGGGGCAGGTTGATGATAACACGGCGAAACATGTTGTCGAGAGGATGCTTTATTTGAACCTGGTATCTCCACAAAAAGAAATACAGTTAATTATAAATAGCCCGGGAGGATATGTTACATCCGGATTTGCTATTTATGATACAATGAGAAGTATTTCAAGCCCGGTATCAACAGTTTGTTATGGATTGGCAGCTTCAATGGGCTCTATTTTATTATCAGCAGGCACCAAAGGAAGGCGATTTATTTTGCCACATGCAAGAGTTATGATACATCAACCAAGTGGCGGTGCGGGAGGTTCTGCATCGGATATTGAAATACAAATGGATGAAATAATAAAAACAAGGGATTTAGGTGCAAGAATCCTGGCTGAGAATTGTGGACAACCAACCGAAAAGGTTATAAAGGATTTTAACCGTGATTTCTGGCTGTCCTCAAAAGAGTCAATAGAATATGGAATTGTAGATGAAATATTGAATACAGTTGTATAACCACATCAAGATACCGTAGAGGATAGATGATTCAATCAATAATTTAGACAATTTATTAGTAGCTAATTATGATAGACAAAATTGGAGCTGTAATATTTGATTTAGATGGAACTTTGGGAAATACAATTCCACTCTGTATTGAAGCTTTCAAAAAATCGATTGAGCCACTTGTTGGAAGGAAGCTTTCGGAAGATGAAATAACAGCAACATTTGGAGTTTCGGAAGAAGGTACTGTGAAAGCCTTGGCACCAGAAAATTTTGACAAAGGAATCTCAAATTATCTTGCGTTCTATGAAAAATTGCATGAAGGATGTTCGCAACCTTTTGATGGAATCGTCAGTTTGTTGAATGGCTTAAAAAACAAACAGATCCGAGTTAGTATGGTAACTGGTAAGGGGATTGAGAGTACAAAAATCACTTTGGAAAAATTTGGTATTACGGACTATTTTGACATAATCGAAGCAGGAAGTCCGGACGGATCGAGAAAAGTAGAAGGGTTAGAAGCTGTGCTTAATTATTATCATGATTTATCAAAAGGAGAGGTGATTTATGTTGGCGATTCAGTAAATGACATTCTTGCGTGCAAAAAAGTTGGTATTCCGATAGTAGCTGCAGCTTGGGCTGAAACAGCTCAACCGATGAAGCTTTTAGCGCAAAGACCGGACAAATTGTTTTACAGTGTAAGTGAATTCTGCAATTGGATAAATTCGGTGATCAAATTTTAATTACACGCAAATAGGTACTATAAGATGTATTTAATTAGCTCTTGCCTTGTTGGTATAAATTGCAGATATAACGAGACCAGTACTCTTCATCTAAATTTGAAAAAAATGATAGAAGAAGGTAATGCGATTGCTGTTTGTCCTGAAGTATTGGCCGGTCTCCCAACTCCCAGAGAATCATGTGAGATTCAAAAAAATGCGAATACATACAGCGTTAGAAGTAAATCAGGGAAAAATTTTACAGATGCATTTATCAACGGTGCAAATGAAACTCTTAAAATTTGTCTTGGAAATAATATCAATAAAGCGATTCTTCGGTCTAATAGCCCTTCTTGCGGCTTTGGTAAAGTATATGATGGGAAATTTAATGGAACGCTAATTCGAGGAAATGGATTAACTGCTGATTTGTTATTCAAGAATGGCATTAAAGTTTTTACGGATGAAAATTATTTGGATGAATTGAGAAAATCAAAATAGAAGTGAAAAGAAAAAGAAACAATGAATGATTTGAAGAAAAAAGTATATGTATTTCTGTTCAATGGTTTTTCTGATTGGGAAATATCCTATTTGACTCCAGAGTTAAATAGGAGTGACAAGTTTGAATTAATATATTTTACTGCCGACGGGAATACTGTAACGTCAATTGGAGGATTGCAGGTTAAGCCAGCAGCTTCGCTTGATAAGTTGAAGTTTGAAGATATTGATTTTGTAATACTTCCGGGTGGAACAGCTTGGGAAAAAGGGGAAATTGTAGGGATTGACATGCTGTTAAGAAATGTATTTGACAGAGGAAAAATCATTGCCGCTATTTGTGGGGCAACTACATACCTCGCACAGTTAGGATTGTTGAATAATCTTAAACACACCAGTAATGACCTTAATTATTTAAAGGCAATTGCACCCGACTATTCTGGAAGCGATAATTATCAGAGTTTACTTGCCGTATCAGATGAGAATATTATCACGGCAAGTGGAATTGCCCCGGTTGATTTTGCGAGAGAGGTTTTTAAGAAAGTGGAGCTGAAGCCGGACGATGAAATTGAAAAGTGGTTTCAATTATTTAAGAACGGAATTTGGATTGGATAAAGGTTAAACGCGCACAGACTTGAGTGTTGCGATTTTATCGCAGTGAAATGATCGATATTCCTGATTTGCAGTGTGATAAAAGCTGTTCGATATGTTACAAGTAAAAATTAAAAAACAAAAGCAACAAACAAATAAATCTCCTACAATGATTAAAACAATCCTAACGACCTTCATTTTATCGTTCACCTTCTCTTTTATGTTGTTACCTGCAAAAGCGCAGGACGAACTGAGCGAAAATGAAAAAGCAATAGAGCGCCACAGAAATGCAGTTACCAATATTCAGGAAGTTGCAAAGAAGTTTGAAGCGAGAGTTTTTATTAGTAATAATAACGACACCTTGCTTTATCGATTGCTAAAGCCAGTGAACTTTAATCCGGATAAATCCTATCCCATAGTTGTTTGCCTTTCCGGATCAGGGGGACGAGGAAATGATAATGTCAGGCAACTGGCAGGTTGCTGGCCTGCCCAAATTCTAAGTACACAGGAAAACCGGGAGAATTATCCCTGTTTCTTATTCGTGCCGCAATGCCCAGAGAATATGCTTTGGGGAATTTCTACACCAAACGACGAGGGTAGATTTATTCCATCAATAGAAGACTTGGTCTTTGAAGTGTTGGATCAGTTAGAAAAGGAATTCTATATTGACACATCGCGAAGGTATATTACCGGCTTGTCAATGGGAGGTTACGGAACCTGGCATTATATCCTGAGACATCCTGACTTATTTGCAGCAGCAGTCCCAATCTGTGGAGGAGGGGATCCCTCCCTAGCTGATCGGATTATGCACATACCAATTTGGACCTTTCATGGCGATCAAGATTCTGCCGTTCCAGTCCAACTTTCGCGAGATATGATTGATTCACTAACACAAGCCGGCGGACATCCTAAATACATCGAATTTAAAGATATTGGCCATATCTGTTGGCCGTTGGCCTACGACACTCCTGGTTTGATAGAATGGATGTTTAGTCAGAAAAATCAATCACCAACCAAATAAAATGAAGATGAAACTATTTACAATTATCATTTCCCTGTTAATTATTTGCTCTTCTTGCGTAAATAATAAAAACGTACGATTTGCAATATGTGCCGATGTGCATCAGGATATTATTCATGATGCCCCGGATAGAATGAGGACTTTTATTGAAGAGGCCAAGAGTGAGAACGTTGATTTTATCATTCAGTTGGGAGATTTCTGCTATCCGAAGGAAGAGAATAAACCATTTCTCAGCGTTTGGAACTCTTTCCCCGGGAAGAAGTACCATACCTTGGGAAATCACGATGAAGATAGATCCACGAAACAAGAAGCGATGGCATTCTGGGGAATGGAAAAGTCTTATTATTCCTTTGATCAGGGAGCTTTTCATTTTATTGTCCTGGATCCCAATTTCTTTGTTGACGAAGGCCGGTTTATGGAGTATGAAAAAGCAAATTACTTTGCTCATAAAGAAACAAGAGCAACTATTCCACCCGATCAAATAGAGTGGCTTAAAAATGACTTATCCCAAACTGATAAGTTGGTTGTGGTATTCTCCCATCAATGCTTAGAAGCGAAAAGAGGTGTAAACAACCAGCTGGAGGTTCGAAAAATTTTGGAAGAAGCCAATGCTTCAAAGAAAAAAGTAATTGCATGTTTCAGTGGACACAACCATCTCGATCAACATACTGAGGTTAATGGAATCCATTACATCAAGGTGAATAGCATGTCTGATTATTATGTCGGGAACGCCTACCAATGTAAAGAGCGGTTTTCTGAAGAGATTAATAATTACCGTCCTGCTTTAAAGAACACGCTACCTTATACAAACCCTCTTTACGCTATCGTTGAAATAGATCCGCATGGGCTAATAACCATCAACGGAAAAGAAGGTGCTTTTATCTTACCTGGCCCTAAAGAATTGGGCGTGGATGTGGATGAAGAACTGTCGCCTTCAATTTCGAACAGGAGGCTAAAATTTTAAATTCTCTATCGCAAAATAGCAATTGACCCATCTACTCTTTTGAAAATGGACTTTGACGATTGCTAAAATTTGCACCCAATGATGTATTGCTAAAATGACGATTGACTCCTTTATCGTCAATTATTCATGGCTATTGCCAATCAGAGTAAACCTACAAAAATGATCATTAAAATGAAGAAAGAAATATTGTTCCTGTTTTTAATCTGTTTATCGAATTTAACCCATGCCCAAGTCGTTGAAAAAAACCTGATTTGGAAATTCGATTCGGAAGCAATAAACTGCACTCCGGTTGTTGATGGCAATACCGTATTTATTGGAAGCATGGATAGCCTTTTCTATGCAATTAACATTGAAAGCGGAAAGGAAAAATGGAGGTACGCCACTCTTTATCCTATTACTTCCAATGCAGTTGTTGCCGGTGACCTGGTTCTTTTTCGCTCGGGCAATTGTTTGCTTGCTCTGAACAAAACAACCGGGGAAAAGGTTTGGGAATATACTTCAACTACCAGGCCTCCAACTATTGGAACCCCGACAAACTATAACCATTCGTCTCCTGTAATTAATAATGGAATCGTATACTTTGCCGATGAGCTGGGGCAGATAAATGGCATTGATCTTAACTCCGGGGATAGGGTTTTCTATTTTAAAACGGGAATGGATTATGAAAGGGAAAGCGATTACTGCATCGCATCGACACCTGCCATAGCTGATAATGTTATTTATTTTGGAGACAACGGGGCGCACATGTTTGCAGTCTCACTTGCTGATTCAACCGAGCTTTGGTCTCAAAAGGTTTACTCGCCCAAGTGGGATGGGTCAGTCGTTTCGGAGGTAGTTGTTAAAGATTCGACCCTGTATTTCGGTGGTTACAATAACTTTTTCAGTCCTCTAAACCGTTTTACTGGTGAGCCATACTGGTCCTTTCAGGACGATAGTACTTTTTTACCCTCAACCCCTGTGTTTTACAAAAACAATGTGATTGTGGGGTCAACTATTTGGTCGAAAAAAATTCACTCACTTTCAATGTCTGATGGCACAGAAAACTGGAACTTTAAAGCGAAAGGAATCTTTTTTGTAAAACCGCAGATTATTAACGACTCAATCCTTGTTATTTCCAGTACCGAACCCTTTGGAAATAAAGTCGGGGTATTGTACTTTCTTAATTGTGAAGATGGTACTGAGATTAATAAAATCAATATCCCAAATGCCACCGAATCGTCACCCGTGTGCCTGGAGGACGGCCTGTTGATTGGAACGGGAGATGGACTTTATTTTATCGATTACAGAGCCTATATCCGGTAAATATTTACGTCTACTGATAATGTCGGGAATAATCGGTCAGTGAATGTCTTCATAATTTATTCGTAACACAAAATCAAAAATCAATGAAAAGTAACGAAACTCAAAAAGTTCAAATGGATGGGCAGGATCTTCAATGCCCAATTTGTAAAAATGAAAATTTTTGGAAAAGAAAAGCACAGCTCAATACAGCAGTTGCTTCTTTTTTCAATGTTGATTGGGCAAATCGCAGCGCAACTTGTTTTGTGTGCTCACATTGCACACACATTATGTGGTTCTTAAACGAAGAATAACTTGACATCTAAATTTTTAAATTATCTGAAAAATGAAATTTGTCGTATTTACATCATTACTCGTGTTTGTACAGTTCAGCTTAATTGCAGATAACTGCAATGAGTGCAACAAAAAAAAAAGGCAATAAAGCCTGAATTTGTAGGCAAAAACAACCCTACTCAGCAAAATCAGATTGAATTGTCAGGTAATACCAAGCAATATCTTAATGTTGCCTACGCTGAAAAATCTGAAGCGCAAAAGATGGATATTTATATACCAGACGGTAGTGGCACTTTCCCCTTGGTAATTCTGGTGCATGGCGGAGGGTTTAAAGTTGGAGATAAAGCCAATGAATATAATAGGGCTATGGAGTTGGTGAAAAATGGGTTTGTGGCTGCCTCCATCAATTATCGTTTAAGTGGTGAAGCAAAATTTCCGTCAAACATTAACGATGTGAAAGCCGCTATTCGTTTTTTAAAAGCCAATGCCCCAAATTATAACATCAATCCCCAAAAGGTTGGTTTATGGGGTGGTTCTTCCGGTGGAAACCTTGTATCTCTGGCAGGTACAAGTAGCGACATTGAAGAATTGGACGACATTTCAATGGGGAATCCGGATGTGTCAAGCAAAGTACAGGCTGTTGTTGATTGGTTTGGTCCTACTGATTTTCTAAAAATGGATGAATACCTAAAAATGAATGGTGTTGCAGATCCAGACCACAGCTCGCCAGACTCACATGAGAGTCAGGCACTCGGCGCACATATCACGCAAGTTCCAGATTTAGTGGCAAAAGCGAACCCTGAAACCTACATAACCCCCGATGATCCACCATTCCTAATTCAGCACGGGAAAGAAGATAGAACTGCACCATTTCAACTATCTGAGATTTTTGCTGCTAAACTCAAAGCGGTAATAGGCGATGATAAAGTAACAATCTCCCTGTTGGAGGGGGCGGGACATGGCGGGGCCCAGTTTAACACAAAAGAAAATCTGGCAGAAGTTATTTCCTTCTTCAATAAATATTTGAAATGAGGCTTGTAAGTTAAAAATG
>QKGU01000290.1 GCA_003250325.1 Paludibacter sp. | reverse complement strand
TAAACCAATTAGAGTACTCAACAATGGAAGAATGTCGAAAAGTTTTTTCAAATATGGTCTTACTTTTATTGCAACAGTGCTTTTAAATGCTGGTTTTCAATCAAATATAAATATTTTCAAATTTTTGTCATGTACTTAAAAAAAAAATAAATAATAATATGAAAACTAAATTAACAAAATTAATTTTATCTATTTTTGTAATTACTTTTGCGATAACTGGATGTAGTAAGGATGAAGATATTATTTCTGCATCTGCAAGTAGCCAACAAGATATATTGACATTTGCAACTGTCGATGAGTTTAATGAGACACTCCAGAAAGTAAATGCAATGAAACCGGAAGAACGGATTGCATGGGAAAAAGAGCACAATTTTAAATCGTTTGGCACTATAAGTAATGAAATATATGACAATGTTGATCCTCTACTATTTAAAAGTGTATTAGATGTGAAGGCTTTTGTGGAGTTAAATAGTGCTTATATTCAGTTTTTTGAAGATTCCAAAGGAGATAGTTATTGTGTACCGAAAGAACTTGAAAATGCAGAAAGATTTTTAATGAACACTGATAAAATGTATATTATTGGTAATGCAGTATATAAGAAATTTGATGAAGAGTTAATTTCTGCAGATATTATTTTTAAAGAATCTCTTCAGTCTGCAGAAAATATTGATGACTTAATACCAGCAATAAAACAATCTGTTTTATCAAAAACCAATTCCATGAGTAAAGTGACCTCTGCTATAGTTACATCTGACGAAATTAATGGTGATATAACAATTGGAAGTGATAATTACCGTTTAAATATTAAAATGTCATCTAGTAATGTTGATGAAAATATGACTGCCTATACAGTACATCAATTAAATTTAGTGAATTATGCTAGATGGTTAGGAATATGGTGGGCTAGGACTTATAATACAGATTATGATATTTTATTTAAAGCGACAGATACTGGCTATGGACTTATAACTCCACATATTATAGATAATAGGGGGATTAAATCAGAAACATTAATTTATTTTCATGGAATACTAGGTGGAGCACCAATTTTTACTAATCCGCATTTAGTAGGCTATGACATTTATGCAAAAAATACTGAAAAAGGCAATCTGATAGATAAAGCGTATACATATTAATTACGCGAAATTGTTTTGTGAAAAATGTAAATAATTCAATAGAAACAGATATGTTTTATTACTAATACATATCTGTTTCTAAAAAATAAATAAAACCAGACAATAGATGAAGCCGATTAAACATTTTTTCATTTTCTCTTTTTTTCTTCTTTTCTTACCATTTGTTTCCGCACAAAAAATAAATATCAAAGATCGATTTAATATTAAATTAGGCTACAATGCAGCAAATAGTGATATTATGTATTTTGAATATAATGGCACTACTGTAAAGTCAAATGAGATAAAACCTCATTTTCGATTAGATGTAGCTTCCAAATTATCAGAAAGTGTTGATTTGGGATTTTATTTCGGTTATTCAGGTTTGGAACATATCGAACCAATTTATGATAGTAACGGACAATCAACAAACTTTTTTAATGTCAAGAATACAAACGCATTTTATTATGGATTGAATTGTGATTATCACTTGCTTCAATTATTTAAACAATTAAATAAATCGCGTTTTGATCTATATGCTACCGGGAAAGTCGGGTTGGTTTCCG
Source organism: Paludibacter sp. (assembly GCA_003250325.1). GTDB lineage: Bacteria > Bacteroidota > Bacteroidia > Bacteroidales > Paludibacteraceae > Paludibacter. The sequence goes on along the minus strand of QKGU01000290.1, from coordinate 7,727 downwards.
AATCATGGAAGAACGATTTAGGAGAACTGATTCAAATTACGCCTTTTGGGGAGTATGGCATAGGTTTGGGACTAGGATATAATTTTACAAAACACTTTGGTGCTTTTGGGGAGTATGTGATTGGGAACTTTTATAACGAACAAAAAACATTATTGAGAGGTGGATTGGTATTTAAGTTTTGAGATGTAAGTTATAAGAATAACAATTTTAAAAAATAATGAATAAACTGTTTTTATATGTGATATTGCTGATCAGTATGCTGATTTCTTCTTGCCACTCTTTGGTAGATGATGAATTTGCCGATTTTGCACGGGTGCCTGTGCTGAATGGCTTGTTGCAAGCCGACAGCACGTTTAGTGTACAGGTTACTTTCTCGGCAAACCTTACCGATTCGCTTCTTCCTTCGGTCGATAATGCCATTGTTGTAATAGAAACAGCAGATGAAACTCCCGATACATTGATTTATACAAAAGATGGTTGGTATGTAAGTCCGAAAATTGTAAGAGCCGGTGTCAACTATATCTGCAAAGTGAGCATACCCGGTTTCCCTGATTTGTCTGCACAAACCACAGTTCCCGAGCCTACAGCCATCGATTCTGTTATTTTTACCGATCTGGCAGGGAGAGGAGAAGAAGGGGAAAAAATCTCAACCGTAGAGTTTTATATTGCAAACAATCCAGCACAAAAACAGTTTTGGCAGGTGGAATTGGTTCTAGAGGGGTTTATGTCGGAATATAACTTCGAAACCAAAGAATTCGAGGATCATTTCGAAACGACAAGGGAATATATGTATATGCTTGCCGGACAGGATACAGTACTGCTCAACGAAGCGAGCCCGCTGACACTGTTTTGCAATAAATTGATGACGAAAGATACTTATAACGCTAAATTCTATATCAACGAGAATTATACACACCTCGGTGGTAGCTTGACGCCTTATATTGTACTCCGGTCTGTGGACGAATCGTATTATAAGTATGTAAAGCAATATTACATATACGAATCGGCGGGTTGGGCTGATATTGGAAAGACCTCGCAGAAATATCCGCTTTATTCGAACGTAACCAACGGGTTGGGAATTTTCACCGGTTGTTCGATAGCTAGAAAGGAGATTGAGCTAAACTTTGAGGGGAAATAAATTAAATCAGTATGCAAAACATAAAAAATATAATTAGTTTAGTCCTGCTGATATTTATTTCAAATTCAGTCAATGCTGTTCAACTCTCTGGTTTTGTTCGTGATGCGCAGACCAATGAAGTGTTGATTGGGGCTAATGTGTGGGAGAAGAATCAGAATATTGGTGCTGTTACCGATAACCGAGGTTATTTCAGTTTAAAGACAAAAACGCCCTGCACTCTTACAATTTCTTACATCGGGTTTAAAACACAAGTTATCAATGTGGCTTCCGAAAAGGATAGTCTGTTGATAATAAAGATGGAGAGTGATAATAATCTGAAGGAAATAACGGTGACAGCTGTGGCGGGAAAAAGTTATGATGTAACACGCTTATCAGCCAGAGAACTGTCCTTAATTCCTACGCTGGGAGGCAAGCCGGATGTAATCAAAGCACTTCAGTTATTACCCGGCGTACAAACTCAATCGGAGGGGTTAAGTATCATGATGGTGCGTGGCGGTGAACCCGGACAGAACCAGTATTTACTGGACAATGTTCCGTTAATTTACGTCAGTCATCTTGGCGGATTCATGTCGGTTTTTAATCCGGATATGATTAATTCCATTGATTTCTATAAAGGAAACTTTCCAGCCCGTCAGGGAGGAAAATTATCGTCTATTGTGGATATTACACAAAGGGAGGGAGATATTTCCAAGCATCAGGGTTCGTTTAGTATAGGCATTACTGATGCTTCGTTTAGCTTCGAAGGACCTCTTTTCAATAAAAAAATGAGTTATATCATTACAGCCCGTAAAACATTGTTCGATGCCTTGCTGGGAGGAGTATCGTTGATTACGGAAGAAAATTATAATATCGTGGCATACGGATTTCATGATATTAATGCAAAACTTACCTGGAAACCGGATAATAAAAATAACCTGAGTCTGAATCTGTATCAGGGTGACGATTATCTGAATTTCTGGACAAAACCATGGAAAATTGCAGAAAACGAAAGTAGTCATATCAACCAACAATGGGGCAACTGGTTAGTGTCCGGGCGGTGGAACAGCGTATTGGGGTCAAAGCTTTATGCCGAAAACATAGTATCCTACAGTCGTTATCGCAATATGTCGGGTCAAAAGTATGGATTTGAGGAAGATGGTGTGATAAAGAAAACCGTAGTCAAAAATATGGCTTCGGTAAAAGATTTCTCTTTGCGTTCGGCATGGAAATACTCTTTTCTGAAAAACTGGAATGTTGAGTTTGGAGGTCAAAGCAGTTTTTTGATTTATGAACCGGATTATAATTATTTATCAACTTCTGCTACGCAGCTTATTGGCAATGTGTATCGTGGTGTCGAATCGGCTGTTTATCTGGATAATAAAATAAAATTACTACCGGGACTACTCTTCCAACCTGCCATCAGATGGACTAATTTCACAAATAATGGTGAGAGTTTTACCGAACTTGAACCGCGTGTAAATCTTTCGTACAAATTAAATCCGGATCAAAGTGTAAATATTAATTATATGAGGGTGAGTCAGAGTTCTCATCTGGTGTTTACCCAAAGTGAAATATTAAAACGGGAAGTGTGGTTACCTGCTACTTCAATTCTACTCCCCGAAATATCTAACCAACTTTCTGCCTCGTGGAACGGAACTTTTGATAAAGGGAAATACAGTGCTGAAGCAAATGTCTATTATAAAAAAATGGAGAACCTTGTAACGTTGAAAGAGGGATACGAGAACATGGTCAACTTAGCCGGAGTGGAGAATAAAATAGAGACCAATGGGACGGGGATGGCCTACGGAGCTGAGTTTATGCTTAAAAAGAACACTGGAAAATGGACGGGCTCTGTTTCGTATGCATGGTCGTTTGCCAACCGGCAATTTGATAAAATAAATGATGGAAAGGCTTATGAATATGATTTTAATCGTCCGCATAATTTTGTGCTTAATATAAACCGTGATTTGGGTAAAAACTGGACGATGAATGCGGTTTGGATGCTGCAAAGCGGAATTCCTTATACGCCGGCATTAGGAAAGCAATACACTTTAAACCCTGAAACAGGAAACATGAATATTGAGCTGATATATGGACAAAAAAACTCAGAAAGAATGCAGCCATATCATCGGTTGGATATTGGTTTCAATCATACTATCACCACTAAGCACGGAAATAAAGCTGTTTGGACATACTCTGTTTACAATGCATACAATAATATTAACCCTTTCTATTATTATTACGATAATGATAACAATACTGAGAATACGACCTATTACAATCGCCCACTTCAGCTTTACAAAGCAGGACTTTTTACAATAATCCCAAGTATCTCGTACAAAGTATTTTTTGATTATTCAAAAAAGGAAAAGGAAGCTATAGTAAAAAAGGAAAAGAAGAAATATAACTGGTTGTATTTTGAATGATTTTGTTTTGTCTTGAAACAAGATGGCAATAAAAAGCAAGTAGGTGTCTCACATGGAAAAGTGAACGCAAATTACGCAAATAATCGCAAATTCACTTATCTTATAAATTGCTTTATTTCAGCAATATATAAAATTACCAATTTCTTAAATTTGTGAAAACTTGTGTAATTTGCGTTCAAAAAAATTCTTTTTAGACACCCTCTTGTCTCTTTTTAACTTCCTAATCAGGATCTTTTGAATACTAACTTCCACTTTCAGTAAAATTCGTAAACTTCTCTCCCCTCACTCTATGTAAGTTCAATCCCCAAATAATTAGAAATATACCCTCTGTTTATTATGTGATGACAGAAATGTTATAATTTCTGTCTCTTCCCCGAAAATTGCTTTTTGTTTTGGAGTGTTACAAAAATATAGTACTTTTGCGTCAATTTATCAGAAAAACAATAAAATTACTTGAAAATGTTAGGAATTGTTCCTGGGCATGAAGAACGAAAATAAGATTTCTACAATGAAAATGATGAATGGTAACGAAGCAGTTGCCAGAGGTGCCTTTGAAGCAGGCGTTAAAGTAGCTTCCGGTTTTCCGGGTACACCTTCTACCGAAGTAATGGATTATACCAAACACAGATACTCGGATATCTATTGTGAGTGGTCGACAAATGAGAAAGTGGGTTTGGAAGTAGCTATTGGTGCTTCATTTGCCGGTTATCGCAGCTTTGCTGTAATGAAAACGGTGGGGTTGCATGTAGCAGCCGATGCATTGGGAGGAGCTGCAGGAAGTCAAATCAATGGTGGTTTGGTGTTGGTGGTAGGCGATGATGTGGGCCGTATTGCCGGTGATGACTATAACGATGTTCGTCATTATGGCAATATGTTCAATATCCCTGTTTTGGAGCCGGCTGACAGTCAGGAAGCCAAAGATATGATGATTAAAGCATTTGAGATTAGTGAAGAATACACAACCCCGGTTATACTTAAAATTACTTCGGTAATATGTAAGACTACCAGTGCGGTTGCTATTGATGAAAACTACACGTATCAGGTAAAATGCAGAAACAAATATAAGATAAGTTTCAGCAAGGTTATCATGACAACCATGATGATGAATGCGAAAGGATCCGAGCATCCAAAACTGACCAAATGTTTTAATGATTTTCCGGCACATATGAAGCGACTTGCTGCTGACTGCAACGAATTCGATATCAACAAGCTGGAATTAAATGGTAAAAAGATCGGGGTAGTTACAGCAGGGACTCCTTATTTCTATACAAAAGAAGTTTTGCCCGATGCCTCCATTTTAAAAGTGGGTATGGTGATGCCCCTTCCTGAAAAGCTGATTCGTGAATTGGCCGAACACGTCGATCAACTCTATGTGATTGAAGATGGTCATGATTTGATGGAAAAGAATATCAAGGATTTGGGAGTTTCGGTAATTGGAAAAGCATTATTTCCCAAGTTTCCTGAGATGACCCGTTTTACTCCTGATATTATTGAGGAAAAACTCATTCCGAATGCACCTAAAAGAGAGGTTGTGGATGGTATTCCTTTCCGATTACCAGTTACTTGTGCAGGTTGTTCTCACCTTTTTATCTCCGAAATTTTAAGAAAACACAAAATTAAAACTGCTGCCGATGTTACCTGCGGTTTAATTGGTTGTTTCCCTCACATGGAAACCTATTCGTTGCAAAAATGCATGGGTTCGAGCATTGCGCTGGCACATGGTTATAATGTTGCAACAGATCACAAGGAAAATTTTGTGGCCATGATTGGTGACGGAGGCTTTTGGGCAACCGGAATAAATGGACTGATGAATCTGATTTTCAACGACAGTCAGTCAACTACCATTATTGTTGACAATAGTTGTTTGGCAATGACCGGTGGTCAGCATATTGCATCCAGCGATTTCGGGTTTAATTACAAGCCTGAAAATAAACTGGAAATTGCCAAAGTCTGCGAAGCTATTGGTGTAAAAGATATCGTAACCGTTGATGCTTACGAATTTGAAGAACTCGAAAAGGCTATTCTGAATGCTGTTAATTCAAATACAAATTCAGTAGTTATTGTACAAAAACCTTGTGTTACGCGATTTAAACTTCCAAAAAGCGATGCGTATTCTATTAATCAGGATCTTTGTACGCAATGCCGGAAGTGTATAAACATCGGGTGTTTGGCCATAGAGAGTAAAAAAGGCAAGGATGGAAAAGTGGAGATAGTTATCAATGAAGATCTTTGTGTTGGCTGTGGATTGTGTTCTACAGCATGTAAGTTTGAAGCTATAAAATCGTAAAAATGCAGGATACAGGTAAAAATATTATTATAGCTGGTGTGGGAGGACAAGGGATTCTCCTTTTCAGCAACCTCTTAAGCAAGTATTATATGAAACTTGGTTATGAGTTGAAAATATCAGATGTAATTGGGTTGGGACAGCGTGGTGGAGGTGTCGAAAGTCATTTCCGCTATTCGACCAAGCCGGTATTATCACCTTTTATAAAAGCTGGTGATGTGGATTATCTTTTGTCTTTCGAGCAAACCGAAACGCTCCGGTATTTGCATTGTATGAAAGAGGATGGCATCGTTTTCTCGAGCACTTTTGAATTATCTACTTCCAGCGTAAACACCCGTTTGGAAAAAGATATGCCGGAATCAAAAACAGAGATAATCAAGAGATCGGGAAATAAAACATTTATAATTGACCCTGATGAAAACAAAAGTTCGGATTTTGACATCAGCAAAATGATGAATATCGTTATGCTCGCCATCTATTCTGAATTCAGAGGCTATCCGCATGAAGAAATGATTCAAATTGTTAAAGAAAGCGTACCCGAAAAGTTTGTTGTAGGGAATTTAAAAGCATACGAAAAAGGAATCTCTATTGCTCGTGCTAAACTGGCATGACATTAATAATTAATTGACGGCTGCTTTAGCAGCCGGATATATTTGATAATTTAAATGGGCTTTAGCCAAATTCTAACTTTCATTTGGCTAAAGCCTAATTTCAAATTCTATATTAACCACCCCATAAATGGGGCGGCAATTCAACAAATGTATCAAATCATCCTGACCAAAAATTATCACCAAGTCAAAAAATAAAATCCATGAAATTACCTGAAGCTGTAGTGCTACTGGATAGCCTAGGTGATATTTATCCCGACAATACAAATCCGATTCTTGTCTGCGGATCTCATTGCGGCGACAATGGTACTTTTGCCAGAAAGCTAAAACACTGTCATGTGCAAGCTGTTTTTCTAAACAATGCCGGCATTGGTAAAAATCAGGCTGGTATCAGTGGACTTACTCATTACGAGGCTGAGAATATTCTGGCTTGTGCTGTAAGTCATAATAGCGCTGAGATTGGCGTTTCTAGTGATACTTGGGAGGCTGGGGTTATAAGTCATTCGAACTCGTTAGCGGCAGCGGCCGGAATTCAACCCGGCGATTCTGTAAAAGATGCTGTTGCTAAAATCAGCAATATAATCAAGCCTACTTCATTGAACCAGGAGAATCAGAACCAAGAATCTTTTATTGAGAATGAAGCGATGCGCAGTAGCAACATAAAGGAATTAAAAAAACAAATACAGACACAAATTAACGGAGTTGAGATTACTGTTGCCGATAGCATTACTTTCCTGAATGCAAATAATGCCGGAGATATTGTTGTGTGTGGATCGCACGGTGGTGTAAGTGCCGGGCATTATGCGCAGAAACATCGCCTTAAAGCTGTGTTTTTTAACGATGCCGGAATCGGTAAAAATGATGCCGGAATAAAAAGTCTTGACTCTTTGAGTGGAGCAGGAATCCTAGCATGCACGGTTAACTGCATGAGCGCGGAAATTTTTAACGGACAGGACGTGCTTGAAAATGGCATTATCTCTGTTTGTAATCAGTTGGCGATGGACAAAAACATCAAAGAAAAAATGACGGTGAAAGAAGCCATTCAATTAATTTAGTTGACATCTAGAGTTTTCGATGTTCTATACTGACAAAAAACAAACGAGGCTGTCCAATAAGGGCAGCCTCGTTTGTTTGTAAGTTTTTTTGAGTATTTAGTCGACCCTTAAAAAGCCCATAAACATAAGATTACCAGTAAAATAAATCTTAAAAGTATTGTGTGTATCTGCAAGTTTTAGTATATTTGATGCATAAATCTTGCAAATATATTATGCTATCAAAGAAGAAAGATACTC
>QKGU01000300.1 GCA_003250325.1 Paludibacter sp. | reverse complement strand
TTTCCTACCACGTAAACCATTTTGTTGATAGGATAATCGTTGTAACGAAGTTTTGCCGTTCCAATATCCTGCGTCATGTAGACGGAAGTTCCGTCGGCACGCAGAAGCAGTTTTTCGTCCAGTCCTTCGCCGGTTAAATCGGCCCAAACCGATTTGTCGTCGCGTTGGTAGAATGCTTTTTCTTCCACACCGCGTTCCACTTCCGATTTTCCGGTCAGATAGGTTTCCGATTCGTAATATATTTTATCGAAATCAACGCCCATTTGTTTGTAGGTTTCGTCGAATCCGGCATACACCCAGCCGTTCATTGTTTCCCAAAGCTGACGGATTTCCGGATCGTTGTTTTCCCACGCGAGCAACATTTTTTGTGCTTCAAGAATCAGTGGAGCTGATTTTTTAGCCTCTTCTTCGCTCATTCCTTTTTCCATGAGTTCTTTGATCTCGGCTTTATAAGCCTTGTCGAACACCACGTAATATTTTCCCACCAAATGATCGCCTTTCATGCCGGTGCTTTCGGGAGTTTCACCATTTCCGAAAAGCTTCCATGCCAGCATCGATTTGCAAATATGAATACCACGGTCGTTTACGATATTGGTTTTTACCACTTTCCAACCGTTGGCTTTCTGAATCTCAGCAATGCTGAATCCGAGTAGGTTGTTGCGGATATGACCTAAGTGAAGTGGTTTATTGGTGTTGGGCGATGAGTATTCGATCATCATCAATTCGGAATTGTCGGTAACCGGTGTTTTTCCGAATTCAGCATCTTCGTGAATCTGGTTCAGCGTGTCCAACCAATAGTTTTTGCTGATGCAAAGGTTTAAAAATCCTTTGATAACATTGAAATCAGCAATAAGAGAATTATTTTTTTGCAGATATTCTCCTATTTCCTGACCGGTTTGTTCGGGCGATTTGCGGGCTGCTTTTACAAACGGGAAAATAACAACCGTAAGGTCGCCGTCGAATTCTTTTTTTGTCTTCTGAATTTGTATTTGGTTTACCCCGGCTTCGAATCCGTAAAGAGACTTTACCGCTTCGGCCACGAGTTGGGTGAGTGTTGCTTCTAAATTCATGTTTTTGCTTTATTTGTTCGGGTTGCAAAGATACAAAAAAATGCGATTTGATAATCAGCCAACTACCCCGAAGTGGGAATAAAATGTGTGTTCTTTTTAAAGTCTTTGTGAGAGGAATGATTATAAAAGCTTTTAAGTAAATGAATATATTTTTCCTTCAAAATAATAAAGTAAGATCAGAATTTTATTTTCATAAACCTTTAATTGCCTGAAAAGCATTAGATGTTTGGCGTATAACTTTACAATTACAGTCATGAAAAACTATGTAAAAAATCTCCGAATCGATTAATCTTTGTACTTTTGCAGTGTAAATAAATCGTTGAGTTTCATGTTGAAGATAATCAAACCTTATATGATGCCCATTGCCATGACGCTGGGCGCTATTTTTTACTCTTTCTTTGGTTCGCTGGCGTTTCTTACGCCCTACCTTATTTTTGTAATGCTGTTTCTTACCTACTGCAATCTGAAACTGAAAGAAATCCGGTTCTCTAAATTGCATATCTGGCTTATCTCGATTCAGATTGTGGGAAGCTTAACGTTGTTTTTTGTCTTCAGACCGTTTAGTCCTATATTGGCACAGGGAGCCATGATTTGTGTTTTAGCGCCTACGGCTACGGCTGCTCCCGTTATTACGGGAATGCTAAAGGGGAATGTAGCCAGCCTCACGGCGTACAGTTTAATCAGTAACCTGACGATTGCTTTGGCTGCACCGGTTATTTTTTCGTTTGTGGGGAGTTACAACGACTTGCCTTTTTTCGAATCGTTTCTTGCTATAGCGAAGCGCGTATTTCTCCTTTTGTTTCTGCCGTTTATCACGGCGTTGTTGTTGCAAAAATTCACTCCAAAACTCACTGAGCGTTTGGCAACTTTTAAAAATTTCTCATTTTATCTTTGGTCGCTGGCTCTTTGTGTGGTAACGGGGCGCACCGTTCAGTTTATTATACTTCAGGAAGGGAAAAACTACAATATCGAGATAATCATTGCCATTGTAGCCATGTTTGTTTGCGTAGGACAGTTTCTTCTGGGGCGTGGCATTGGTCGTAAATACGACGACACCGTGGCGGGCGGTCAGGGATTGGGACAAAAAAACACCATCCTTGCTATTTGGATGGCGCAAATGTACCTGAACCCGATTGCATCTATCGGACCGGGAGCGTATGTTTTGTGGCAGAATATCGTAAACTCCTATCAGGTTTGGCTAAGACGGAAAACCCTTTAATTTACGATTTAAGAATTACGATTTACGATTTTATTTGGCAGAAGCTAAATCGTTCGTTATCCATTGTTATTTGACCTTCGACACTTATACCAGCTACAAAATATCGAAAATTTCGACTAACGATTTTATTTTGTGAGTTGGCGGATAAGCAGTCGTGTCTTTCGCGTTCAACTCTAAAAATATCTGGTCGATTCCTGCATTTTGTGCCCCGCGAATGTCGGCTTCGTAGCTGTCGCCAATCATAATCGTTTCCGAAGCAGTGGCATTGTTTAGTTTCAACGCATATTCGAAAATCCGCTTGTCGGGTTTCAGCGCTTTGGCTGCTTCTGAGAGAACAACATGCGAGAAATAATGCTCCACATTGGAGTGGCGCATCTTTTTGTACTGAACTTCTACAAATCCGTTTGAAACAATGGTGAGCGGATATTTACCGTGCAGATAATCCAACAACTCGATAGCGTGAGGAATTAAAGTCGTTTTAGTTGGCAGAATATCGAGGAATTTCGTTCCGGTTTTTACGGCCAGTTCATGATCGTCCACACCCACTTTCAACATAGGATGTTTGAATCGCTCAACGTTCAAATACTCTTTCGTTATCTCTCCTTTGCCGTACATTTCCCACAATTCGAGATTGCGTTGGGCATATATCGCGAAATATTCGTCGAAACTGCTGAAATATCTTCCCAGATTTTGTTCTTCGTACATCTCTTCCAATACTACCCGTGCATTGGCGTGAAAATCCCAAATAGTGTCGTCCAGGTCAATGAAAACGTATTTATATTTATTCACCGTGTTTGTTTTTGTTGATTAAAAGGAAGGACAAAGATACAGAAATCGCCCGTCCTGAACAAATCAGAACGGGCGATTGGGGGCTGCATTGATATTAATATATAATTTTACACTAAAATATTTTTGTGTGTAAATAAATACTTATCTTTGTTTCTTATTATGTAATAAAAATATGATAAATACAAATTTCAATTCTATTATTGATTTATTGGAAGTATTTCCAGACGAGCAAACGTGTATAGATTATTTAGAAAAAATTCGTTGGAATGGCGATGTGGTTTCTCCATTTGATTCTGCTTCAAAAGTGTATAAATGTAAAGGCAATAAATATCGATGTAGAAATACTGGAAAGTATTTTAATGTTAGAACAGAAACTCTCTTTGACAATACAAAAATAGAATTAAGGAAATGGCTATTGGCAATATATATTGTGACTTCACAAAATAAAAATATCTCATCTCTTCAACTGTCAAGGGATATTAGTGTGACTCAAAAAACAGCTTGGTTTATGCTACAAAGAATTAAAGATTGTTTTAATATTTAATTGGTTCAAAAAGTTTAATTTATAATGGATTGATATATGGATAATGAATTAGATAAATACTCACAGTTTCTATTTTATCAGGGAAGTAATGGAAACGTTAAAATACAAGTTATTCTTGGAGATGAAACAATTTGGGCAACTCAATCTTCAATGGCAGAGATATTCGAAACTACTAAACAAAACATCAGCTATCATTTAACAAATATTTTCAACGAATATGAATTAATAGAAAGTTCAGTTGTAAAGGAAATCTTGACAACTGCATCAGATGGTAAAAATTATAAGACAAATTTTTACAACCTTGATGCTATTATTTCAGTTGGTTATAGAATTAGTTCTCCAAAAGCGACTGAATTTAGAATTTGGGCAACAACTGTAATTAAAGAATATCTTGTAAAAGGATTTGTTTTAGATGATGAAAGATTGAAACAAGGTAAACAGGCTTTTGGTAAGGACTATTTTGATGAATTACTTGAAAGAATACGTGAGATACGTGCATCTGAACGAAGGTTCTATCAAAAGATTACAGATTTGTATTCTCAGGCCAGTATAGATTATGATGTTAAATCCCCAATAACACAAAAATTTTATGCAACGGTTCAGAATAAACTCCATTTTGCAGTTTCCAATAACACTGCAGCAGGAATAATTGCTCAGAGAGCAAATTCTTCAAAACCAAACATGGGTCTACAAACATGGAAAAATGCTGGAGTTGGAGGAAAGATGTTAAAATCAGATGTGTCTGTTGCCAAAAATTATTTATACGAAGAAGAAATCTCTGATCTAAATAGAATCGTAAATATGTATCTCGATTATGCAGAATTACAAGCAAAAAGAAATATAGCGATGAAAATGAGTGATTGGGTCGAAAAATTAGATAAATTTCTGGAATTTAACGGATATGAGATTTTGAAAGATTCAGGTAAAGTATCCCATGATATTGCAAAAAAATTGTCAGAAAAAGAATTTGAAAAATTTAGGATTATACAAGATAGAGAATACGTCTCAGATTTTGATAAAATTGTTGATGGAATAAAAACAACAGGAAAGTTGCCATCATATTATTCAAAACCACCAAGCATAAGCATTAAAGATGTTTTGAATAATGAAAGAATGACAGAGTTTGACAAGAATTTAAAGAAAGCGCTAAACTATAAGCCGAAAGAAAAAGAATAAAAATAAGCCCTAAAAGATAGGGCTTATAAAATCAATTTTATATACAGTATCAACTTTCTGTAGAATTATTTCACGTTGAAAGCAATTCTCAGCTCATCGATTTCTTTGTCGCCCATTGGTTGTAGTGGCCCAATTGAGGATGCCATAACCAATGAGTTTGCTGAGAATTCGGCTACTTCCAGATAATCGAACGTATTGATAAGTTTGTTTCCGGTAACAATAACCGAATCGTTTTCCACAATAATTACACGGTTCTTAGAGAACAGTTTCGCGATTTCTTCAGGGTCGCCATAAAGGCTTTCGAATGGAATTGACGGAACATCCTGAAGGAAAATCCAGCTTTCGGGAATCGTGCGAACATCAAACTTTTGATGGCTCACCGCATGAGCCATCAGGTTAGTAGCCTGAGTTGTGATAATCGAATTAATATGCGGATTCAACTGGTAAATACTGTGATGTAATGCTACCGAACGACTTGGCGTTTTACCTGCTTCGGCCATGCCGTTTTTAATCTGCACAATATTTTTCGGTAGAATATCCCAACGGGCTACGTCACGAGGAGTAATGAGGAAGTCGTTATCTTTCCAGCGAACCGACACCGTTCCGTAAGTTGAAATCATCAATCCCTGATCGCATGCACGACGGATAATATTTACCATTTCCGAGCGTATTTCACGCTCATCCGAAGGATATTCAACATCCATAAAAGGAGTAAGGTTTTCTTGAAAATGGGTGATATATTTTGAAATTTGCTCGTCGGTAAGTGTATTTATTTTTCCGATTCTTCCGGCGTTTACAATAGTACGACAGCAAAATTCCAATGTCTCGAAGCGTTGGTAAGCGTCCATCATATCGACACCTGCCAATACAACACCGTGATTTTCCATAATCACCGCTTTGTATTTTTTGGTTTTAAATTCATTGGCAATTTTATCTCCCAGATCTTCACTTCCCGGGCAACCGTAAGGTGCAAAACCTATTTCGCCACAGATATTACGTGCCTGAGGTACAATGCTGGTATCCGGAACCTGACGAGCAATACTGAACGCAACCAATCCGGGAGGATGAGCATGGATGATGGCAGTTAGTTCGGGGCGGGTTTCGTAGATTGCTTTATGAAATGGATATTCGGAAGATGGCTTGTGAGGGCCAACAACCGATCCATCTTTTTTCACACAAACAATATCCTTTGTGGTCAACGATCCTTTATCGACAGCAGAAGGCGTAATCCAAATATCGCCATTACCATCTTTAATGGAGATATTTCCACCCGAAGTGGTCGTCATTCCACTTCTGTAAATACGTCCGATTATCACATTGATTTGTTCTACCGGGGGCATTAAATTAACATCTAATTGTTTCATTCTTATTTTATTATGTACTTGAATTATATTTAGTTGAGTTTGTCTTGCTTGTTGAAAAGTATAAAATATAAGACGGTACAAAATTATACAATGCTGCATATATAAATACTTGCTTTTTTGACAATTTGACTATACATTCTGATATTAAGAGAAAATAAAAAATGGCACATAGAACGAAATTGGCTGCATTTGATTGTTGAAAACCTCTTGTTTGATTTTTTCCGGTAAGCTGCAGTCCCTTATCCGGCAAATGAAATATATTATTCGAACACTTATATCTGATAACCTGTCATGTTCATTGACTATCCGCCTCTCGTCACTTTTCTTCAGGGCGTTGATAGCTGACACCCTGACATGTTCAGACGTCATCCGAACTCCACCACTTCTTATCCGAAGGCTGTTATCCGTTATCCGGACTATTACAGTACCCGTTGGGAAAGCAACAGCAGGTAAATGTGTTATTTATGAAACATTTGAAAAACACTCTTTGTTTTTTTGTAAGAAACAGATTTATGATGTTTCACAGTTGCTGATTTATAAATGATTACAGATAAAATAAAATCGCAACCGAAGTCTGATAACTCACGGTTGCGATTTTAAATATATTGTTTGGATTATTAACGAGGGAAATCGAAGCCCAAATTCGATTCTTGTTAGAGCTTTATCACCCAAAAAACCACTTGTGCAATTCGCCGTAGTTCTTTTTGTACAATTTGAAGCTTTCGTCCAGAATTTCAAGTGCCACTTCTTTTCCGAAAAATTTTTCGATAACTACGGTTTTGTGTTCCAGTTTTGTGTAGTCTTCGAAGAAACTCATTGTTTCTGAGATCAGATATTGAGGAAGTTCAGAAATGTCGTTGTAGTGATTTACACTTGGGTCACCCTGTGCCACTGCAATAATTTTATCGTCGGCTTCACCATTGTCCAGCATTCGCATAACACCGATTACCTTGGCTTCGACAATACACAACGGAACAACCTCTGTTTGCGACAAAATCAAAATATCCAACGGGTCATGATCGTCGCAATACGTTTGGGGAATAAATCCGTAGTTTGCTGGGTAATAGACCGATGAATATAGAACTCTGTCGAGTCTAAGCAATCCGCTTTCTTTATCCAGTTCGTATTTTGCTCGAGTTCCTTTTGGTATTTCGATGATTCCTTTTACAATTAAAGGTGAGTCGGTGTGTGGCGTTACCTGATGCCACGGATTAAAATTATTTCTCATATTAAAATTTTTATATGTCTTCTTGCTGATTTATAGTCTCTTATTTTTATTAAAAATCGAGTCCAAATATAATGAATTTAATCAATAATAAACTAAAATTTAACCGACCATATGGCATTCATAAATAATAGATTCTAAAAGTTCAGATTTAGAGCGTTTTCCAACAAAAATGTTTCTGCTTCCACACTCCAAAGCCCCATGTTCTTATCACAAATTATTGCTAACGTTTTGAAAACTTCGTTCGGAATTATCACATAAGTGGCATTACCACCAATGTGCCGATAACTATAGCCGGCCATGCTTAAAACCCCAAGTGGTCCGTTTTCGTAATATAAAGCCGGTTGAATGGAAAATTTATCGTCCGCTTTTAATTTATGCGCCCATTTGGCAACTATTTCTACTAATTCATCTGCAAACTCGTGACCGATAATAATTGGTTTCTTTGCCACATCGTTTGGAATACGGTTATGATCTGTTCCCTGATTCGTAGCTTTGTACGATGATATGTGCAATGAGTCGGAAACTACTTTTGTAAGAACCTTCAAATTCCGATTTATTATTATTTTTAGAAGCAAAAGGTGAAAGTAGTATTCATTTAGTGCTACGCACGTTATTATGCTGTTATATTTAACGCCCATAGGGCAAATAACAATGGATAACCATTAATAACGCGAAGCAAATAACTTTAAAATGCAAATATTGTTTCTTTAAATATCTCGCTGACCGTTGGATGTGGGAATACCACTTCCTGCATTTCTGTTAATGTCATTTCCTGTTCTATGGCCATACATGCACCGTAGATCATTTCACTCGAAGGATTTCCCAACATGTGAACTCCCAGTACTTCTCCGTATTTTTCACCAATCAGCACTTTGCAGAGTCCTGCGCCTCCTTCGTTTTCGGCAACAAAACGTCCGGCATAAGCCATTGGTAATTTTGCCACTTTGTAAGCAATTCCTTTTGCTTTGGCCGATTCTTCAGTTTCGCCCACACCTGCTACTTCAGGATTGGTATAGACAACTCCCGGAATGGCATTGTAGCGCATTACATCGTTTCTACCTGTTAGATTATTGACTACCACTTCGCCTTCTCGACTGGCTGTATGTGCTAATAATGAAAATCCGGTAACGTCGCCGGCAGCAAATACATTTGGTACATTGGTGCGCATTTTTTCATCAGTTTTAATGCCACCTTTGAATAATTCAACGTTCAGGTTTTCAAGTCCGAATCCTGTTGTGATAGGACGGCGACCCACACTTACCAGAATTTTTTCTCCTTCTATTGTTTCGGTATTTCCATCTTTTTCGAAAATAACCTTGTTACCATCTATTTTTACGACTTTAGCGTTCAGGTTGTATTCAATTCCTTTTTTGCTGTACATGTCGCGGAGCATGGCCGATATTTCGAAATCGTTTTGTCCCAAAATTTCAGGAAGCATTTCCACGATAGTTACTTTTGTTCCCAAGCTATTATAGAAACTGGCAAATTCCATCCCGATAACTCCACCGCCAATTACGATCAATGATTTTGGTTGTTCTTTCAGCTCCAGAATTTCACGGTTGGTGAGGATGATATCACCTGCTTCTGCTAAACCGGGAATAGGAGGAACAAATGCTTCGGAACCTGTGCAGATCAAAAGGTTAGTGCCAAGGTAAGTTTCACCGTTGCAGGTTACTTCAATTCCTTTTGGGCTACGTCCCTGAATCATAGCTTCCCCTTTTACAACGGTTACGTGGTTCACTTTCATTTTGCCTTCGACTCCGGCAACCAGTTTGCGAACCACTTTATTTTTGCGGGCTACAATTTTACCGTAATCAAAACGGATATTGTCACCGAAAACACCGTATTTGTCGCCATGTAAAGCATTTTCGTATGTTTTTGCACTGTAGAGCAGGGATGCAACCTTCGTTAAGACAAACTCCGCCCATGCTCTTTTTTTCGAACAAAAGCAGCTACGTATCCGGCAGGTCCACCGCCGATTATAATCAAATCAAACATTTTATTAATAATTTAAAGATTTATAATTTAGGATTATTTTATTAAGAGGTCAAATTTACAATAATTTCTATAAACTAATTGTTCGACGACTTTTACCTATTATTCCTAAAAAATATCTAATTCTAATGTTTCAATTTCAATCGCAATCTGTTTCAAAAAGCGGGTTGCTTCGCCTCCATCCAATGCACGGTGATCGTAGGTAAGGCTCAAGCCAATATAAGGAACGAATGCATAAACGCCGTCGCCAATATCTTTAGGGCGTGGAACAATCGTGTTTACTCCCAGAATGGCTGCTTGCGGCAGATTAATAACCGGAGTAAATATTTCCACACCGTAGTTTCCAAGGTTAGAAACGGAAAAACATGCCGCTTCAGACGCATCGATAGCTTCTTTGTCGGCTAATACTTTGGAGCAGGGGCTCACAAAAGTCGATTGGTTGATTGAGTTGCTGCTTGACTAACTACAGTTTGAGATTCAACAGTTTTTGGCAACCCGGTTGCTTGCGGGTCTGTTACATCTGTTGTCTGCGGTCCGTCGTCTGTGATCCTGAAGTAACGCAGCATAATCTTCGCCCGGTTGTCCAATCACCATCATATTTTGCAACACAGGAACTTAGTTTCCTTCGTTGTAAAAACATTCGAATATCACACCATCGGCAGGAGATTCTTCTTCGAACGATGCTTTGTCTGTTTCGTATGTAAAAATGATATCGCCTTTTTTGACGGCATCGCCTTTTTTCTTTATTTCTCCGATAATACAACTCTCTACCAATTGCCCTTGTTAGGGCAGAATTACTACTATTGCCATAATTTTGTTAGCCCCCGAAATCCCCCGAAAGGGGACTTTTAGTAAGCAATTATTTTAAATTTGTTTGTAAAATAAGTTCTAATAACATGTCAGAAAGAAGTCTTTAGATCCCCTAAAGGGGGATTTTGGGGAGTTTTATAGCTTTGTTACTTTCATGAATTTTTGATAAGCGTCTATCCACACGTCTTTGTCCTGAGGCAGAAATTCGTCCAGAACAACAGATTCGCCAATGATTTGACGCATTTTCAGCAAAGAATCGACGCAACCAGCCGCTTTTGCCTGAATCATAATATTTCCAATGGAAGTGGCTTCCGAAGGACCTGCCACTACAGGAATTCCGATTGCGTTGGCGATCCACTGGTTTAATAATGGGTTCTTTGAGCCTCCGCCAATAACATGTAATTTGTCGATAGAGAAAGGAGCGAGTCCTTTTAGTTTTCCTAATACAAAATTGTATTTTAGTGCAAGGCTTTCGAAAATGCATCGCACAAATTCAGCATGACTTTCCGGAGTTTTTTGTCCGGTAGATTTACAATATTCAACAATAGCACTCGTCATGCAGGATGGATTTGCAAAAGAAGGATGATCCGGGTCGATTAAAGATTGGAAAGCAGGAACGGTTTCGGCCATGTGCACCAGTTTTTCGTAGGCGTAAGTAATACCCTCTTTTTTCCATTCTTTCAGGCATTGTTCCAAAATCCACATGCCAGTAATATTTTTCAGAAAACGGGTGGTGCCTTCTACGCCACCTTCGTTCGTGAAGTTGAGATCGAAAGTTTCTTTATTGATAATCGGATCTTTTACTTCAATTCCCATTAACGACCATGTGCCCGAACTCAGGTATGCAAAATTTTCGTTTTCGGCAGGAACAGCAGCAACAGCAGCTCCGGTGTCATGTCCGGCTACGGTTACAACGGCAACTTTTCCCAACTCACTTTCTTCTGCAAGATCGTCTCTCAGATATCCGATCAATGTACCGGGCATAACAACATCACCTAAAATGGTTGGAGAAACACCGGCTTTGTCAAGTAGTTCAGGTTCGAATTTCTTAGTCCTTGGATTTAGAATTTGTGATGTGGAGGCGATGGTATATTCCACCACTTTTTCTCCCGTGAGCATGTATGCCAACGCATCGGGCATGAATAATATTTCTTTCGTCGCTTTTAGTAAAGAATTATTGTCCCGGCTGAGTGCGAATAACTGGTAAAGGCTGTTGAAATTCATTACCTGAATTCCGGTTAAGTCGTAAACCTTTTCGCGGGGAACGATTTTGAAAAATTCGTCGGGAGCATTTACTGTATGTGGGTCGCGATAAGCGTATGGAGCGCCGAGAATAGTGCCATCTTCAGCCAGTAAAGCAAAATCAACTCCCCAGGTGTCAATACCAATGGAAGTAATTTCGATACCTTCATTTTTTGCAGCAACCAAGCCGGCTTTTAGATGTTCGAATAAGGAATAAATATTCCAGTGGAAATGATCTCCAATTTGTAATATTTGGTTAGGAAAGCGGGTAAGTTCCTTCATTTGAAGTCTTCCGTTTTCGATGGTTCCTAAGATGGAACGTCCACTTGTAGCCCCCAGATCGAAGGCCAAAAAAGATTTGTTTTTCATATTATCAACTTTAAAGCATTGGCAAAGGTATTTTAAAACGAATCAAGTCTCTTTGTAATATTTGATATTAAAACTGTATTTTTTGATACGCATGTGGAAGAAATGTGTTTCTGTAATCATATAGTTATCAGAGGATCTGTTGTTCGGTTCACGAATAAATTAACAAAACCACAAAATCAACTTTTTTTTGTAATTTTGTCAGGTAAAAAAAGCATAGTTATGCGTATTTTAATTCAGCGGGTAAACGAGGCATCCGTAGAGATTGATGGAAGTATAAAATCCTCGATTAAAAAAGGATTGTTGATTTTAGTGGGAATAGAGAACGAAGACACTGTTGAAGATAGTGAATGGCTTGCCGGTAAGGCGATAGGTTTACGAATTTTTGACGACGAAAACGGAGTGATGAATCGTTCGGTGGTGGATGAGGATGGAGAGATTCTGGTCGTGAGTCAGTTTACGCTTCATGCTATGACGAAAAAAGGGAATCGACCGTCTTATATTCGGGCAGCGAAACACGAAATTGCTATTCCGCTTTACGACCATTTTTGTAAAGTGCTTAGTCAAAAACTAGGAAAGGATGTTCAAACCGGAACTTTTGCAGCTGATATGAAAGTCTCTTTAGTGAACAACGGACCGGTGACTATTTGGATAGATAGTAGAAATAAGGAATAAAACTAAAAACATGATAAAGAAACACGTTCCGAATTTTATTACCAGC
This sequence comes from Paludibacter sp., assembly GCA_003250325.1. Classification (GTDB taxonomy): domain Bacteria; phylum Bacteroidota; class Bacteroidia; order Bacteroidales; family Paludibacteraceae; genus Paludibacter. Next base: position 2,732 of record QKGU01000300.1, on the reverse strand, counting down.
CTCAACCTGTTTTCGGGCTGTGTAGCTGTATTTTTTGCTTTTCAGGATAATTATAAAGCTGCCTTTGTCGCGATTCTGATTGCAGCGGTTTTCGATTTTATGGACGGATTTGCCGCCAGATTGCTGAAAGCATATTCTCCGATGGGAAAAGAGTTGGATTCGTTGGCCGATGTGGTAAGTTTTGGATTGGCTCCCGGAGCTATTGTATTTTCGCTGCTTTCGAATGTGGAGATAGCCTGGCTGCCGTTTGTAGGTTTTCTTATTCCGGTGTTTTCAGGTCTCCGGCTTGCAAAGTTTAATATTGATACCCGTCAAACGGATTCTTTCTTAGGACTTCCGGTGCCTGCCAATGCCATTTTTTGGAGTGGAATTGTTTATTCATTTTCTGCTTTCTTGCTGAGTTATGTTTGGGTTGTAGTTGGGCTGGTTGTATTGTTTTGCTATTTTCTGGTATCGGAGATTCCAATGTTTTCGCTGAAGTTCAAAAGTGTAGCCTGGAAAAATAACGCATTGCAATATATTTTCCTGATTGTTTGCCTTATTCTTCTAATAATTTTACAATTGGATGCTTTTGCACCGATTATCGGATGGTATATTTTACTGTCGATTGGAATGGGGTTGTTTAAAAAATCGAAAGACTGACTTTAAAGGTTTTTAATTAAAGGTTAACAAACGGCGAATGTGCGTATAAAAAATGTACTTTTGCAGCCGTTTATTATTTGTTATAAATAGATCAACATTTTTTCATGTCGATAAGCATTTCAAATCTTACCCGGAAGTATGGAGAACAGACTGTTCTCAACGATATTAACTTCGAAATAGGTGGAGGAGAAGTAGTGGGATTTCTAGGTCCGAACGGTGCCGGAAAAACCACGACTATGAAAATTCTTGCGGGATCGCTGGGCTACGATGCCGGATCGGTGAAAATATGTGGGCTGGAAGTAAAGGAAAATCAGATCGAAACCGCCGGTTTGGTGGGTTATTTGCCCGAACAAAATCCGTTGTACACCGAAATGTATGTGAAAGAATACCTGCTTTTTGTGGCGGAAACGTACAAATTAGGAAAGCAGAAAGAGGCGAGAGTAAATGAACTTATCGATTTGGTAGGATTACGCCCGGAGTTCAAAAAGAAAATTGGGCAACTTTCGAAAGGTTATCGTCAGCGCGTTGGGTTGGCTCAGGCATTGCTTCATAACCCGAAAGTGTTGATTCTCGATGAGCCTACGACAGGCCTTGATCCAAATCAATTGGAAGAAATTCGCCAGTTGATACGCGAAATTGGAAAGGACAAAACGGTCTTGCTGAGCACGCATATTATGCAGGAAATAAAAGCAATCTGTAATCGTGTGCTGATTATAAACAAAGGCGAAATTGTGGCCGATTATCCGGATATTTCCCAGATCAACCAATTCGATGAAAACAATTTGCAATTTGAAGTGGAATTTTTGAATGAAGCGGAAATAACCGTAATAGAAGGAATAAATTCTGTTTCTGCAAAAGGAAATAATACATATTCGATACTTGCAAATAAAGATATTCGTGCTGAAATTTTTGATTTTGCAGTGAAAACGAATAACAAAATTCTGACACTGAAAGCGGTGGAAAGAAGCATGGAGGAGGTTTTCAGGAGTCTAACGAAATAGTGAGCACGCAAAGACGCTAAGGTGAAAAATCTAATTAAGGATAGTGTAAGACGAATTGTAAATGATTTGTAGAAGAATAGACGACTCAAAAAAATAACTTGCGTCTTAGCGACTTTGCGAGAAACTAAAATGGAACAAAACTTCGACATACGAAACAATCAGAAAGGCGAAAAAGAATTTGAAAATGCTTTGCGCCCGTTGAGTTTTGATGATTTTCAGGGACAAAACAAAATTGTCGAGAACCTGAAGATTTTCGTGCAGGCCGCCCGTATGCGAACTGAATCGCTCGATCATGTCCTGTTGCACGGACCTCCCGGATTGGGGAAGACGACCTTATCAAATATCATTGCCAATGAATTGAACGTCGGGTTCAAAATTACTTCCGGTCCGGTATTGGATAAACCGGGAGATTTGGCTGGTTTGCTGACAAGCCTCGAAACCAACGATGTGCTTTTTATTGACGAAATTCACCGTTTGAGTCCGATTGTGGAAGAGTATCTTTATTCGGCAATGGAAGATTACCGGATCGATATCATGATTGATAAAGGGCCGAGTGCCCGCTCTATTCAGTTGGAACTGAATCCGTTTACGTTGATTGGTGCGACTACCCGAAGCGGATTACTTACAGCTCCGTTACGTGCCCGTTTTGGGATAAATTGCCACTTTGAGTATTACGATATCGAAGTTATCACAGGAATTATAAAACGTTCGGCCAGTTTGCTGGAAGTTCCTATTCAGCAAAAGGCGGCGGTAGAAATCGGCGGTCGAAGTCGTGGAACACCACGTATTGCCAATGCGCTTTTACGGCGTGTGCGCGATTTTGCTCAGGTAAAAGGAACGGGTGTAATCGATCACGAAATTGCTTGCTATGCTCTCGAAGCTTTGAATATCGATAAATATGGATTGGACGAAATCGACAATAAGATTTTGACGACCATTATTGATAAATTCCGTGGTGGTCCGGTTGGATTAACCACCATTGCAACTGCGCTGGGTGAAGATCCCGGAACGTTGGAAGAAGTTTACGAACCATTCCTGATTAAGGAAGGTTTCATGAAACGAACTCCACGTGGACGGGAAGTTACGGAA
>QKGU01000003.1 GCA_003250325.1 Paludibacter sp. | reverse complement strand
TTATTTTGGAGCCTGGTTCGCAAATATAAATGCGAATTTCACGAATCCGTACAACATGGATATCTATGTAAAAAACGAGAAGATTGGAAGCCTATCGGGTTCAAACAATGATAATTGGTATCAGAAGTATGCTTTTTGGACAGCTACGGCAACCGAATATGTTCTGCTGGAATTCCGAAATACTCAACATGCAAGTGATGGAAATGACTTTGCAATTGATGATATTGTTTTTTCACCTGTCGTTGAAAGCACTGTTGATATTATAGTTAATAATCCGAGTGATTCAACAATTACAGCCAGCTTGTGCTCAGGTGAAGATTACCTGTTTAATGGAAAAGTATATAATGTTGCCGGAACTTATTCCGATACATTAGTAAATGCGGTTGGTTGCGATAGTATTGTTACGCTTATTCTTAATATAGTGTCGTCTACTACTGCTTCAGTGGAGTATCAAACTATTTGTTACGGTGATTCTGTTCTATTTTATGGAAATACATACAAAACGGCCGGAACTTACTATGTCCATTTAACTAATTCCATGGGATGCGATAGTTTAGCATCATTGGTTTTGAATGTTAATCCAGTACTTACTGGCGAAATTTCGGGCGAATCGTTTGTGTGTAAAGATTCGGTAGCACAGAATATTATATTTAAAGGAGGTGGAGGAATGGCACCTTATACTTTTACTTATAGAATAAATGAAGGATCAAATAAAATTATCACAACAACTTCCGGCGATACGGTTTCAATTACAGTCCCTACAGAAAAAATCGGAATTTTTACGTACACATTAGTGAGTGTTGTCGATGCAAATGATTGTGAATATATGCAGAACATTAGTTTTATTTATAGTGTCGTGGCTTGTCAGACTGATATCAAGATCCCAAACACCATTACACCAAACAACGATGGTAAAAACGATGTATTCATGCCCGGTTGGAAAGTCAAAATATATAATAGAAACGGAATTCTTTTGTTTGATGGAGATAATGGTTGGGATGGAACTCGTAATGGAACGCCTGTTGCTCAGGATACTTACTTCTTTGTGTTATATTTGAAAAACGAGCCCAAAACCAAAGAAGGATATATTACCGTTGTCAGATAGCGAAAATAGAATGAAAAAAGTATATAGTTTAATCATATTTATTGCATTGGCTTTTTCAATAAATGCTCAGTCGAATATTCGGTTGAACAACTATTGGAGTGACTTGCACTCCTTAAATCCGGCATCGATAAATGATAAATATGCTGCGGTTTTAAGTATGGCAGTGCGAAAACAATGGGTTGGAATACAAGGTGCTCCATCAACCATTTTTGCATCAGGGACTACGTATTTAGAAAATTATTGTACTCAGTTGGGCTTATCTATTATTCAGGATAAAATTGGTTATACATCGTTGAGCAATATTAATCTCTCGTATGGTTATGCAATCATGTTTAAATCCAATTGGCAACTTCATTTGGGATTGGCAGCAAATTATCAGTCTCTTTTGTTTGATTTTTCAAGTATGAATTTGATAGATGGAACTGATGTACAAGCTTTTCTTGGGTTACAATCCAGAAAAGGATTCAATACTGATATTGGAGTTGAAGTTGCTAGTGATTTATTTAGAATTGGAGTGGCCAGTCAGAACCTAATTTCTCTTGTTTTGCCTCAAAACACTTTCCAAACAAATACGAACTACCTTTATGCATGGTATTATCAGAACTCGAATAGCATTGTCAATTTCGGTGGTGGAATTTGCGGCATTCAGTATTCTAATATCTATCAATTGGAGTTTAATGTGACCAGCTATTTTAAATCTAAAATGGATAACGGGTTGACAAACAAGTCGAATCTTTTCGATATCGGATTATTCTATAGAACACAAAGTGAATTAGGAATGATTCTAGGACTAAATTTGAGTGAATCAATTCATGTTTCGTATAGCTACGACTATCATTTTGGAAGCCTTAGATTTGGCTCTTTTGGAACCAATGAGATTAAAATCTCATACAACCTAATGAGGAATTCAGATTGTCACTGCTGGTATTGATAATATAATTCTTACTTGAAATACTAAAACAATAATCAAATTTACTAATAATTAAAGATTTAAGTGGTTTTACCGATAAAAGACTGATAAAATTATATAAGCTAGGTAATTATCATTTCAGATTATTACTGCAAAGTGGTGCTGCGGATTCATTTAAACAGATTGATAAATTGCTATTTTTAACAAACAAGCAGAATGATATTTAAAATGAGATTATTTCTTACTGTTTTGACATGTTGAAGTTGAAAAAATGTCTCAATTAAAAGGGTAACATATTGGTTTTTAAAAAATAAAAATCCTAATTAGTCGACCCTTAAAAAGCCCATAAACATAAGATTACCAGTAAAATAAATCTTAAAAGTATTGTGTGTATCTGCAAGTTTTAGTATATTTGATGCATAAATCTTGCAAATATATTATGCTATCAAAGAAGAAAGATACT
>QKGU01000177.1 GCA_003250325.1 Paludibacter sp. | reverse complement strand
AACTTCAAAAGGATGATGAATAAATGGAAATCATCTTTTTGGCTCGAATTTAAAATACAAATTGTTGACTTGATAAAAGCTATGTTTTACCAAATCAACAATAATATAATACGAAAATGGGCTTTTTAAGGCTCGACTAAATAAGTCAAACGAACTTTATATGCTGCAAATAGTTATATTGCAAAAACATATAAAAATGGAAGAGAATAAGTCAAAATCAGCAGCAAGCAAAAAAGAACTGATCCTGGTTACAGGAGGCTCAGGATTTATCGGATCGCATAGTATTATTCAGTTGTTGAAAGCCGGTTATCTGGTGCGCACAACAGTACGCTCACCGAAACGAAAAGATGAATTACTTGAAATACTTAAAAATACAGGGGTTAAAACAGACGAAAGGCTCTCTTTTGCATTTACCGACCTAACTAAAGACGAGGGTTGGAAAGAAGCCGTTTCAGGTTGTGATTATGTACTTCATATGGCATCTCCTTTTCCACCCGCAGTTCCAAAAAATGAGGATGAACTGATAATTCCCGCACGTGAAGGAGCTTTGCGCGTTTTGCGCGCAGCACGTGATGCTGGTGTAAAAAGAGTGGTTCTCACCTCATCATTTGCAGCTGTTGGATACGGTCATCCTCAACAAAACACGCCTTTTACCGAAACAAACTGGACAAATTTGAATGATGCGGAAGTGACTGCCTACGTAAAGTCGAAAACGCTGGCCGAGAAAGCAGCCTGGAATTTTATTAACACAGAAGGTAATTCTCTGGAACTTTCGGTAGTAAATCCTGTGGGAGTTTTCGGTCCGGTGTTGGCTGCCGATTATTCTGCATCAATACAAATAGTACAGCGCTTAATGGACGGCTCCATTCCTGGCTGCCCTAAACTTTCAATTGGAGTCGTCGATGTTCGCGACGTGGTGGATTTACATATTAAAGCTATGACTTCTCCCGCTGCAAAAGGAGAACGTTTTTTGGCTGTTTCGGATGACAGCATTTCTATGTTTGAAATGGGAAAATTGCTGAAGAAGAACTTAGGAGTTGCTGCTAAAAAAGTCCCATCTAGAGAGCTTCCCAATTGGCTCCTCAGGTCACTTTCTGTATTTGATGCTTCAATTAAACAGGTGGTTCCCGAACTTGGAAAAGTAAAAAATGCCAGCAGCGAAAAAGCGATAAAAGTGCTGAACTGGAAACCGAGAACAAGAGAAGAAGCGATTTTGTCAACTGCCAAAAGTTTAATCGAACTTGGTTTGATAAATAAGAACTAAAAAAAACAAAGTAGGTGTCTCACAAGTAAAAGAGAATGCAAATTACGCAAATAATCGCTAATTCACTTATATTATAAATTGGTTTATTTCAACAATATATAAAATGACCAATTTCTTAAATTTGTGTTCAAAAAGATTCTTTTTGGACACTCTCTTTATTTTGTCCTCACTTTTCGAAAAACAGAATAAGTGTTACTATTTTAGCTGACTTACGACACTATTCACTTTCAACATCTCAGAATGTCCGACAATATATTTTGTTGTAGCCTCGTAACCATATTGATAAATTTCCTGATAAGCATCGAAGCTAAACTCATGAAATTTTTCGATAGCCATTGGCTCGATCAGATAATCGCATAATTCACGACCGGCATTCGAATTCTGATGTTGCATGGCTCGCACTGCAAATGCCAGTGTATCGATAGGCTTTTTTAATTCTGTTGGCACTAAATGTGGAATCACATCTACACCAATAATAGTTGAACACACCTTTGCGAGCTTTTGAGATGGCACATTATTCAGTAATCCACCATCAACATAAAACGTGTCATCACTTTTTACCGTTTCAAAAAGTCCGGGGATGCTTGCTGAAGCTGCTAGCCATTTATCCAGTTCATTCCCCGAATCGACAATTTCCCATTCGGCATTATTCAGATTTACGACACAAATCTGCATCCGTTTATTCAATTGTTCAAAACTATTGTGCGGAATCAGCTCCTTTACTAACGATCGCAACATGTTATGAGTCGATAATCCCGATCTAAGAAAACTCGGACGAAAAGTCATCAACTTAGTAATTTTGTACAACTTATCATCCTTTATAAGTTGCAGCATATCTGCGGGTGAATATCCGGCAGCATAGAATGTTCCAATAATTGCACCCATGCTTGAGCCTGCAATTACTGTTGGGAATATGCCGTGATCTTCTAACGATTGTAACGCACCTAAATGTGCCAGTCCTAATGCTCCGCCACCGCTCAGACAAATGCCTGTAACATCATTTTTCTCTGTTGGTTTAAGCAAATCTTTTATCATGTTCATATAAATGTCTTTTTATTTGTATAAATAAAAAATTATTGTTGTCCGATATAAAAATATATTGTTTAAAATCATCCCGTATCTGTCTAAAAATCAGATGCGGGATTTTTGCTTTATAAAACCAAGCCCCCCATTATATTGGAAAAATGCTCAATTGCATTTCTCGCTTGTATGCTT
>QKGU01000398.1 GCA_003250325.1 Paludibacter sp. | reverse complement strand
ATCTCAATGAGTTCTGCTATAAATTCAACAGAAGATATTTTGGAGAAAAAATATTCGACAGACTGCTTATTACTGCCGTTTCTTATACTCCAGATTTTAAATCGAAAATTTACAATAGGACACTTTGCGGATAATCATATAAAAAATATCAGACTGATTCTGCTATTTCATACGTTATCAAAAATCAGAAAATAGCTGAAAGATTAAATAACGATGAACTGAAGCAGGAGACACTCATTCAATTAGCTTATCTGCATTGTGCTCGTGGAATGTATATCGAATCGCAGAATGTATTGGAGAGTATCAACAAAAGTAAGTTGTCGGCAAGACTCCTGCCTTATTATTACGATACTTATGAAACTTTCTGCAGCAGTTATGGACAAAGTAACAGCAATTATGAGTATTATAAAAAAAGCGAACTCTACAGGGATTCTCTTCTTTCGGTGCAGAATAAGAAATCGTTGCAATACCGTATCGCTTATGCAGCCAAATTGTTGTACAGTTATCAAAAGGTAGAACCATTGCTATTATCTCTATTGAATGAAGCAACCGGCAAGGAAAAAGGGCTGATTGCCTATTTTCTGGGATATTATTACCAAACAGAACACAATTTTGAGTTGTCAGAAAAATATTATGTTATTTCTGCAATCACTGACATCGAAAATTGCGTAAAAGATAACGCTTCTTTACGTGCTTTGGCATTGATTTATTATGAGAAGGGCGATATTAATAAAGCTCATAAATTTATGCAGGCAGCCATCGACGATGCAATCTTTTGCAATGTGCGCTACCGAACCATCGAAATTTCTTCATCCTATCCTATTATAAATGCTTCTTATCAGGCAAAAGAGAGAAAACAAAAAAATACACTGCAAATTTTGTTAACTGTCATTAGTCTTTTGGTTATTTTCCTTGCGATTGGTCTGTTTTATATTTACCGACAAATGAAACGTTTGTCGATGATACGAAAGGAACTTCATCATACCAACCTGCAACTTGGTAATCTGAATAAAGATTTACTTGATGCTAACGATAGCCTCAAAGAATCAAATTTTATTAAAGAAGAATATATTGCTCATTTCTTCGATATGTGTTCTTCCTATATCGACAAATTGGAGAATTACCGCAAAATGCTGAACAGATACGCCACCAACCGTCAAATGGACGAATTGGTGAAAGTACTCCATTCCACGACTTTGGTTGAAACCGAACTGGAAGAGCTGTATAAGAAATTTGACATTATTTTCATAAATCTTTATCCTACTTTTGTAGAGGAGTTTAATGCCCTGCAAATGAATGAAGAACAAATCCAGCTTAAACGTGGCGAATTGCTGAATACTGAGTTACGCATTTTCGCTTTGATTCGTTTGGGAATAAACGACAGTGTGAAAATCGCCGGTTTCCTTCGCTACTCCATCAGTACTATTTATAATTACCGTGTTAAAGCGCGGAATAATGCCATTGTTCCCCGCGAACAGTTTGAAGAAATGGTTATGAAGATTGGAAATATTCTACCAGAAAACGAATCTTCTGAGTCATAATTTTACTACTTAATTTACCATTGTATGATGACTAAGTTTCTGTAAATTAATCTATTGATTCTTTAATTAGCTACTTTTTAATTCATCTCGGAATAATTCAGTTGTTATTAGTTATTATAATTATAACTTTGTATTTACGGTTTGCTATCACGGCAATAACGTACAAGTTTTATTTACCTTATTTTTAAATCTAATGTTTATGAAAATGAATTTCTTAAAACAAAGACTTCTTTTCTTTTTTCTGTTGTCTATCTCGTTTTCTTTCACTACGTTAGCACAAAACTCGTTGACTGTGAAGGGGAAAGTAATGGATGCGAACGGCGAAGCGCTTATCGGTGTATCGGTAGTACAAAAAGGAACAGGAAATGGTACGGTTACTGACATTAATGGATATTTCTCCCTGGAGGTGAAACCGTCGAATACATTAATCCAGTTTTCGTATATCGGCTACAAATCGCTGGAAATATCCGCCACAGCCAATATGAACGTCACCCTGCGTGAAGAACAGGAATTGCTCGACGAAGTAGTGGTAATTGGTTACGGTACAGCCAAACGAAAAGATGTAACCACAGCTGTTTCGTCAGTTTCAGCAAAAGATTTCGATGTTCGTCCTATTGTTTCTGCCGGACAGGCTTTACAAGGTAAAGCGGCTGGTGTTCAGGTAATTCAACCTAACGGAGCACCCGGTGGTGAAACCGTAATCCGTGTGCGCGGAACAACTTCTCTTAACGGTAGCAGCGACCCACTCTACGTTGTGGACGGTGTGCCTGTGGATAACATTAATTTCCTTTCTCCAAACGATATTGATAATATTAATATATGATTATCCGCAAAGCATCCTAATCGAAAGACAAGATAATTTACGGTTGATTTTTATTGAAAACAGTTTAAAAACAATTAGTTTAATTGATTGATATTCATTATATTTATAGTCAAAATCAATAGAATATGAATATACT
>QKGU01000325.1 GCA_003250325.1 Paludibacter sp. | reverse complement strand
GAATTTAGGTGGTTATAGCGTCAGGGTTCCACCTCTTCCCATTCCGAACAGAGAAGTTAAGCCTGACCACGTCGATGGTACTGCTGAAAAGTGGGAGAGTAGATAGCCGCCGTCTTTAAAGCCCTGCATAGAGTCAAATCTTTGCAGGGCTTTTTTCGTTTTATGCATTTATTCATATGTTTTGTGATGTTTTATTACTGTTTATATTTGCTAATTTTGTCATGATTATCATGTCATAATTGCAGTTTTATTTGTGATTTTATTATGCAACCATCAGAAATACAAGCAGTGAAGCAACGATTCGGGATTATAGGTAGTTCCGAGTTACTTAACAGAGCTATAGATATTGCCGTTCAAGTGGCACCAACCGATCTTTCTGTATTAATAACAGGTGAGAGTGGAGTTGGAAAGGAAAATTTTCCTCAAATTATTCATCATTACAGTCATCGGAAGCATGGTCCTTATATAGCGGTGAACTGTGGAGCTATACCGGAAGGAACTATTGACTCTGAACTGTTCGGTCACGAGAAAGGTTCGTTTACAGGAGCAACATCCGATAGAAAAGGATATTTTGAAGTCGCTGATGGTGGAACGATTTTCTTAGATGAAGTGGGAGAACTACCTCTTTCCACACAGGTAAGGTTATTACGTGTGTTAGAAGCGGGGGAATTTATAAAAGTAGGTTCTTCCAAGATATTAAAAACAAACGTTCGTGTGGTAGCTGCAACGAATTTGAATATGCCGCAAGCTATTCGTGATGGAAAATTCAGAGAAGATTTGTTTTATCGTTTAAATACAGTTCCAATTTCAGTCCCGGCTTTGAGGGATAGAAAAGAAGATATTGTTTTGCTATTTAGGAAATTTGCCTCCGATTTTGCTGAAAAGTACAGAATGCCACCAATCAAACTGACTGAAGACGCTAAAATGTTGTTGACGAATTATTATTGGCATGGAAATGTGCGTCAACTTAAAAATATCACAGAGCAAATATCTGTTATTGAACAGCAGCGTGAAATTTCAGTTCAGAATTTGAGAACATATTTACCAAAGGAAGATACAGAAAGATTGCCGGCTTTGTTTTCGGGTTCGGCTCATGAGCAAAAATCATTCAATAGCGAACGTGAAATCCTGTATCAGGTATTGTTTGATATGAAAAAGGATATGAACGATTTGAAAAAATTGGTGCATAACATAATGAATGGACAAGCCCCGGAAGTACATCAGGAAGAAAACCATTTCACACCGTCATATCTGGCTCAAATGGATACTTTTGTAAACCAACAGAATACCAATTTGGATTTGAAACCAGATAGTATTAAACGAGAGTCACCTAAATACGCAGATGCGGATGAAATAGATGATTTTCAGGAAGCAGAGGTTTATCATGAAGTGGAATCGATACAGAAACCTTTGTCGTTGGAAGATATGGAACGACAAATGATAAAAAGGACACTTGAAAAACATCGCGGAAAACGTAAGGCTGCCGCAGAAGAATTGAAAATATCGGAAAGAACTCTTTACAGGAAGATCAAAGAATATGGAATTGAATAAGAGAACATTTGTTAAGTGGTTGGTTTGTGCAAAACTGATTAAGCTTTTAATCGTGTTGGTTATCTTCGTGTTTTTTCAATCGTGCACTATTTCGTATAAATTTAATGGTGCATCTATCGATTATACTAAAACAAAGTCAATTTCTATTGTTGATTTTCCGAATACGGCTGAATTAATTTACCCGCCGTTAGCCCAGGAATTTACCGAAACGTTAAGGGATACTTACAGCAAACAAACCCGACTTCAACTTTTGAAAAGAGGGGGAGATATGAATATTGAAGGTGAAATTGTTGGTTATCAGTTAACTCCGATGGCCATTAGCGCTGATTCGTATTCGGCTCAAACTAAATTGACAATGACCGTAAAGGTGCGTTTCACCAACAATAAAAATCCCGAAGAAGATTTTGAAAAAAGCTACGTCGCTTATCAAACATTTAATAGTGACAAAATGCTTTCTGAAGCACAGGAAGAAACAATGAAAGTGATGGTAAAAGAAATTACAGATGATATATACAATGATACGGTAGCAAGGTGGTAAGACTTTATAATTCAACTTTGTCTGTTTTAAATGAATCATAACGACTTTATAAAGCTTTTAAAGCATCCCGAAAATGTTTCTCCCGATAACTTGTCGGATTTAAAGGAGCTTGTCGAACGTTATCCATCATTCGTACAGGCAAGACTTCTTTATACGAAGGCACTGCAAGTTTCTCAAAGTATTCATTTTGGCGCTAATCTTAAATTGGCTACGTTGTATACGAGTAACAAAAGGTGGTTGTACTATTATATTCATCCTGACAGAAAGCTTACTGCTGAACCTTATCGCCGCGAGAATGCGGGAACCTCGCATGGTGACTATTTTGATATGATGGAAAACCTCGAAAGGGAAGGAGGCGACCCTAAACAATCACTGAAAAATCTGGCTGAAAGGTTGAAATCCGCCAGAGCTTTGGTTGCCGGAACTACCGTAAATAAGCCAGTAGAAGAAAACGGGGATAACAGTAAAAATAAGCAGGTTGCGCCATCGGAAGGCGAAAACCAGGAGGTACTCGCAAAAAAAATGATTAAAGAAAAAAAATACTCCGAAGCAATTGAAATATTGAGGAAATTAAATTTGAATAATCCGAAAAAAAGTGTTTACTTTGCAGACCAAATTCGTTTTTTGGAAAAAGTAATAGAAAACTCAAAAAAATAAATTAGATATTATGTACGTTCTTCTTACCATTTTAATTGTAATCGCTTCAGTATTGCTTACTTTGTTAGTGTTGGTGCAAAATTCAAAAGGAGGTGGATTAGCTGCCGGTTTCTCATCTTCAAATCAGATTATGGGTGTTCGCAAAACAACTGACTTTCTGGAAAAAGCAACCTGGGGATTGGTAATTGCAGTTGTTGTTTTATCAGTGGCAGCAGTTGGCGTTCATAAAAATATGGGTCGCGTTTCAGCAAACGAATCGGAAATCAAAGATAAAGTACAGGAAGCTAAACAGACTGAACCAGGTGTTGTGGCTCCAAACTTTGGTGAAACTCCTGAAGAAACTCCAGCAGAACAACCTGCTACTCCTGCTAAGTAAGAAAATCAAAATAGATAATGAAGCGTATCAAAATCATTTTGATGCGCTTTTTGTTTTTTATAACAAGAACCTGTTTGGATAGAAACGTATGAACTTCATTAATTTAATCGATTATGCCGGCACTTTTGCATTTGCAATCAGTGGAATCCGTCTGGCTTCGGCAAAGCAATTCGATTGGTTTGGAGCATATGTGGTAGGGCTGGTGACTGCCATTGGAGGAGGTACGATTCGCGATTTGTTGTTGAACGTAACTCCTTTTTGGATGTTGCAACCGTCGTATGTGGTTATTACGGGCTTGGCTCTTCTTTTCGTTATTCTGTTCGGGAAAATTGTTATACGTCTTTCCAATACCTTTTTTATTTTCGATACTATCGGGCTTGGATTATTTGTTGTGGTTGGGCTCGAAAAGACGCTCGCTGCCGGATTTCCTTTCTGGGTCGTGATTATTATGGGAATGATTACCGGTTCTGCGGGTGGAGTTATCCGTGATATTTTGATAAATGAAGTTCCGTTGATTTTCCGGAAAGATATTTATGCACTGGCCTGTGTTATCGGTGGAGTGGTTTTTTATATCGGGCATACGCTGGGATTTGGTTCCATTCTGAATCAAATACTGTCTGTTGGCGCAATTATTCTCACGAGAGTTTTGGCCGTTAAATACCATATAAGTGTTCCTGTGCTTAAAGGTGGTGGTGATGAAAAATTATAAATGAATAATAAGGAAGATAAGTTTTTATATAATAGATAGAATGTTACAAATAGATAATACAATAATTAGTCTCGATTTACTGGACGAGAAATTCGTCTGTGATTTGGCTTCGTGTAAAGGAATTTGCTGTATCGAAGGTGATGCAGGAGCACCTTTATTGGAAGAAGAAGTAAAAATAATTGAAGATTTGTTGCCTGTAATTTGGGATGATTTGTCGGATGTTTCGAAAGAGGTGATAAATAAGCAAGGTGTTTCATATATCGATGAAGATGGCGAGCCGGTAACTTCGATTGTGAACGGTGCAGAGTGTGTTTTTACGTATACCGACGAATCGGGAATTTGTAAATGTGCTATTGAAAAAGCGTATCGCGAAGGGAAAACTGATTTTTACAAACCTATTTCGTGTCATTTGTATCCAGTTCGGTTGCAAAAATACGATGAATTTACGGCTGTAAATTATCATCGCTGGCATATCTGCAATTGTGCCCGTAAGTTGGGTGGAAAATTAAAAGTTCCGGTGTATCGCTTTTTGAAAGAACCGTTGATTCGGCGATTTGGAGAAGAATGGTTCGAACAGCTGGAAATCGCAGATAAAGAATTAAAAAACAGATAAGATGGAAACAAAAAGAGTTTCGGTTGAAATAATAACCATTGGTGATGAAATCCTTATCGGACAAATTGTAGATACGAATTCGGCTTGGATGGCTACGCAGCTTAATCAGGCTGGTTTTGAATTGGCACAGATCACTTCGATTCATGATAAAAAAGAGCATATTGTTGAATCGTTGAATGCTGCTTTCGAACGGGCAGATGTGGTACTTTTTACAGGTGGAATCGGACCAACGAATGATGATATTACCAAGCAAACATTAGCTGAATATTTCAATACGAAACTTGTTTTTAATCCGTCGGTAATAGGCAATATTGAAAAATTGTTTGCAACGCGTCCTAATTTTGTGATAAACGATTTGACGCGAGCTCAGGCAATGGTTCCGGAAAATTGCACTGTGATTCAAAATCCTGTGGGAACAGCTCCTGTTACATGGTTTGAGAAAAATGGAAAAGTAATTGTTTCGATGCCGGGCGTGCCATACGAAATGAAGAATGCCATGTCGACCGAAATTATTCCACGATTGAAAAAGCATTTCGAAACTCCGGTTTTACTTCATAAAACAGTGCAGGTTTACGGTATTGGAGAATCTGCTTTAGCAATAAAAATTGCGGAATGGGAAAACGCATTGCCCGATTTTATCAGTTTGGCATATTTACCCAATTATGCGATCGTAAAATTAAGATTGAGTGGTTTGCTGGATAATTTGTTGGAGCTTGAATTTATTATGAATCAGCAAATTGAAAAATTGAAGCCGATTTTAGGTAATTCCATTGTTGCATTTGAAGATGCTCCGATGGAAAAACTGATTGGTAATTTGTTGAAATTGAAAAATATGACTGTGGCAACTGCCGAAAGTTGTACAGGTGGTTATGCTGCTCATCAGCTTACTTCTGTGTCTGGAAGTTCCGATTATTTTAAAGGATCGATAGTGGCTTACTCCAACGAAATAAAATCGAGTTTTTTGAATGTATCGACAGATGATTTGGGAAAATATGGAGCGGTAAGCGAGCAGGTGGTAGAACAAATGGCAAAAGGAATTATGGAGCGATTTAAAACTGATTTTGCCGTCGCGACATCGGGAATTGCAGGACCTTCTGGTGGGACAGAAGCAAAACCTGTAGGAACGGTTTGGATTTCAGCTTGTTCGAAAGAAAAATCGATTACGAGATTGTTTCATTTTGGAGGATTGCGCGAACAAAATATTATTCGTTCATCACAGGCAGCGTTAATGCTTTTGAAAGAAATAATCGAATATAATTAATTTTTATTCAGTCGGTTAAATGTGTATTGATGTTAATGTCGGATATTTAATGAAAAAAATACTTGCATAGCTGAAAAAAATGCTATACTTTTGCACACTGTTTTTGAGAAAAAATGTAAATAATAAAAAGATATAGAAATGTCAAAGATTTGTCAGATCACCGGTAAAAAAGCAATGATTGGAAACAATGTATCGCACTCAAAACGTCGTACAAAAAGAACTTTTGATGTGAATTTGTTTACGAAGAAATTCTTCTGGGTAGAACAAAATACCTGGATTAGCCTGAACGTTTCAGCAGCCGGATTACGCACAATTAACAAAATTGGATTAGATGCTGCCATTAAAAAAGCGTCGGAAAAAGGTTACTTATACGCATAATTTAAGGAGGAAATAACAGCATGGCTAAGAAATCAAAAGAAGCAAGAGTCCAGGTTATTCTGGAATGCACTGAGCATAAAGAAAGCGGTATGCCGGGAACATCGCGTTATATTACTGTGAAAAACAGAAAAAACACACCGGGTCGTATGGAATTGAAGAAATACAATCCTATCTTGAAAAAAGTAACTGTTCATAAAGAAATTAAATAAAATACCTGAATTATGGCTAAGAAAGCGGTTGCATCGATGCAAAAAGGTGAGGGACGTTCGTTTGCGAAGGTTATTAAAATGGTGAAATCACCAAAAACCGGTGCTTACATGTTCCAGGAAGAAATTGTACACAACGATAAAGTAAAAGATTATTTTACTAAATAAGCATATATCGTTTTAAAAAATAGAAAGAATCCTCTCATTTTATGAAATGAGGGGATTTTTTTTGCGGTTAGCTCGAAAAAATAAATTAATTTTGTAGTTTGCTGAGTAAGCAAATTGTAAATCAAATAATTACTGTTTTATTTTTATTAAATTTGCAATTGTCAATCATTTATTAATTGACGAATAAACTAAAACTATACAATGGGAATTTTTAATTTTTTCAGTAAAGAAAAAAAAGAAACGCTCGATCAGGGGTTGTCCAAAACCAAAGAAAGCGTTTTCTCAAAGTTGACCAGAGCAGTTGCCGGAAAATCGAAAGTAGACGATGAGGTTCTTGATAATTTGGAGGAAGTACTGATTACTTCGGATGTTGGTGTGGAAACCACTTTGAGAATTATTGAGCGGATTGAAAATCGTGTTGCTAAAGATAAATATGTTAATACGAACGAACTGAATGTGATTCTCAAGGAAGAGATTGCATCATTACTTGCCGAAAATAACTCGGGAGCGCCGATTGACTTTGATGCTGCTTTGCCAACTACTCCGTATGTGATTATGGTGGTTGGTGTAAATGGAGTAGGCAAAACTACGACCATTGGTAAATTGGCACATCAGTTCACTAAAGCAGGCAAAAAAGTATATCTTGGAGCTGCCGATACATTCCGTGCTGCTGCTGTCGATCAGTTGGTGGTTTGGGGCGAACGTGCCGGAGTGCCGGTGATTAAACAAAAAATGGGTTCCGATCCTGCTTCGGTGGCTTACGACACGATTGCTTCGGCAAAATCGAACAATGCCGATGTGGTGATTATTGATACAGCGGGACGTTTGCATAATAAGATCAATTTAATGAACGAATTGACGAAGATTAAAAATGTAATGCAAAAAGTGGTTCCTGATGCTCCGCACGAAGTGTTGTTGGTTTTGGATGGATCTACAGGACAAAATGCATTCGAACAGGCAAAACAATTCACAAAAGCGACAGCGGTTACGTCTCTGGCTATCACAAAACTGGATGGAACGGCCAAAGGTGGTGTTGTGATTGGTATTTCCGATCAATTTAAAATTCCGGTGAAGTATATCGGATTAGGTGAAGGCATGGATCATTTGCAGGTATTCAACCGAGAAGAATTTGTAGCTTCGCTGTTTGAATAAACTTCAAATAATTAATGTTTTGATATTTTGTATTTAGAAAATTGTATTTTAAGTTGAAAAATTTAAATAATAAAGGAACGGTTGATATTGTTACGCTGGGCTGTTCCAAAAATCTGGTGGATTCTGAGCAGTTGATGCGTCAGTTTGATGCGCTGGGTTATAATGTTCGTCATGATGCCGAAAATCCCGATGGTGAAATTGTGATTGTAAACACTTGCGGATTTATTGGCGATGCCAAAGAAGAAAGCATAAATACCATTTTGCAGTTTGCCGATTTGCGTAAACAGAATAAAATTGGGAAGCTGTTTGTGATGGGCTGTCTTTCCGAACGGTATTTGAAGGAGTTGAGTATGGAAATTCCTGAAGTGGATAAATTTTACGGAAAATTCAATTATGTCGAAATTCTGAAAGAAATTGGCCAGGAATACCGGGCTGATTTACGATTGGAGCGAACGCTGACAACGCCAAATCATTACGCTTACATAAAAATTTCGGAAGGTTGCAATCGCACTTGTTCATATTGTGCTATTCCGATTATTACCGGAAAACACCGCTCGCGTTCGATGGAAGATATTGAAAATGAGGTGAAAGGTTTGGTTGGAAAAGGAGTAAAGGAGTTTCAGTTGATAGCTCAGGATTTGTCGTATTACGGACAGGATCGCTACAAAACGTTGAAATTAGCTGAACTAACAGAACGATTGTCTGATATTCCCGGTGTGGAGTGGTTGAGATTGCATTATGCGTATCCGGCTCATTTTCCGTACGATTTGCTAAAGGTAATGCGTGAAAGAGAAAATGTTTGTAATTATCTGGATATTGCTTTGCAACATGTGAGCGATAATATGTTGAAGCAAATGCGCCGGAATTTTACGAAAGCACAAACATACGAACTGGTTGAAAGGCTGAGAACCGAAGTGCCGGGCATTCATCTGCGGACTACACTTTTGCTCGGACATCCGGGCGAAACGGAGAAAGATGTGGAAGAGTTGAAAGAATTTGTTCGTAAAGCTCGTTTTGAACGGTTGGGGGCATTTGCTTTTTCGAATGAAGAAGGAACTTACGCTTATAAAACATATCAGGATGATATTGAAGATGAAGTAAAGCATCAACGCGTCAACGAAATAATGTCCATTCAACAGGAAATATCTGCAGAGATAAACCAAAAGAAGGTTGGTAAGACAATGAAGGTGATGATTGACCGGGTAGAGGATGAGTATTTTGTGGGTAGAACAGAATTCGATTCGCCCGAAGTTGATCCCGAAGTGTTGATTCCGCTTGCAACAAAAGGCGTTGAAGTTGGAGAATTTTATCAGGCAAGAATCGTTGATGCAACTGATTTCGATTTATATGGAGTGTAGTTTGTAAAGTAAAAAGTTAGAAAGTTTATAAAGTTATAAAGCAAAATGTCTTTATAAACTTTAAGAACTTTCAACTTTAAAAACTTTCTAACTCTACGAACTACATGAACTTTCAAACTAAATATATATTATGAATCACAAAGAACTAATTGCCAGTATGGCCACCAAAATGAACGCCCCGAAATCGGTGGTGGAGAGTTTGTTGGAAACAACTATCACAACCTGTAAAGAACTACTGGCTGAAGAGAAAACAATTGGTTTTCAGGGTTTCGGAAATTTTGAAGTAAGAAAGAAAGAAGAGCGTCTTTCCGTTCATCCGGCTACACAAATCCGCACATTGATTCCTCCCAAATTGGTGGTGAATTTTAAGCAAAGCAGTATTTTGAAAGATAAACTTAAAGATTTGCCGCATCATGAATAGTAAAGAAAAAATTTCCTCTCAAGAGATTGTAGATTTGGTTGCATCAAAGGCTTCTGTCAGTAAACGAGCTGCTGAAGAGTTTTTGAAAATGATGATTACAACCATCGAAGATGCGTTGTTGGCTGGTGAATCGGTAAAGGTCAAAGGGTTCGGAACGTTTAAACTTCAGTGGAATGAGCCACGTAAAAGTGTAAATGTACAAACCGGCGAAGATATTATTATCGAAGGCTATTATAAAGTGGGTTTTGTACCCGATTCGTCGCTGAAAGATTTGGTGAATGAACCTTTTGCTCATCTTGAACCGGTGACGCTTGACGACGATGGCGAACCTAAAATCGCTGCTGCGAGTGAAAGTGAAGAAGAAATTCCAGAGCCTTTGCGCATATTTACTGAGCAGGCATTTGAAATTAAAAATATTCTTTCTGAGATAAATGCCTTGTCGGGAGACTCGAGCGATGACGATGGCGATGTGAACGATCAGGATGATTTCCATTATGAAATTGATACTTTTGAAGTTGATGAAGATGACGAAGAGTCTGAATCGATTGACGAAGTTGTCGAAGAAACAGTGAAACCTGAAGTGGTTGAAACGAAAGAAGATGAACCTGAAATTGTTGAAGAACCGAAAGTGACTATCGTTGAAGCTGTAGCAGAAGAAAGCAAGATAGTGACTGAGGAGGTTGAACCGTTGACTGAAATAAAGGAAGATGCTGTTGAAGAGGAAATTACCGTTCAAGAAACTCCTATCAAAACGGATAGTTCTGCTTTGGAAAGTGATTCTTCTGCTTTTCTTGAAAATGTAAAACCGATAAAAAAGAAAAAACACTGGTTTGTTCCTGTAATCATATTAGTCCTTGTTGGGATTGTGGCAGCACTTTATTTTGTGTATCCTCCAGTTAATGAATTCGGAAATGAAACATATACCACTGTAAAGGATAATGTTTCGAAATGGTTAACGCCTGAAAATAAGAATTTGGACGAAATAGAGGCCGTTGTAATTCCAAAAGATACAACTGAAATTGATTCTGTGGCTATTGAACCTGTAGTTGATAGTTTGCAAATATTGTTTGATACACCACGCGTATATCCTGAATTTATTGCGTCGGCCACAATAACGAAAGGAAGTCGTTTGGCCTGGCTTTCGAAAAAATATTACGGGTTGTCCGACTTCTGGGTTTATATTTATGAAGCAAATCGTGACCGTTTCGAAGATCCGGATAAAATTCCGGAAGGATCGTTAATTCATATTCCTAAATTGGATCCAAGATTGATCGATGCTTCTAATCCTCGTTGTGTCGAAAATGCTAAAAAACTACATGACTTATATGTGAAGAGATAAGTTGGATTTCCATTATTAAAAAAGTTCTGCATTTATTTACATATGCAGAACTTTTTTAATTCAATAAAGTATAATTTTTGGAAGAATATTCTGGATAAAAAGCTTCAATACTTAATAATCTAAATTCAGGTTAATAGATATTAAATCAATACTTTAACGTTTAATTTAATACTATATTTGCTCAACGAAAAAAGAAACATAAATAACATAAAAATATATGATTCAATCTGTTGATATTAGGGAACTTAACGAACGCATCGAACGTCAAAGTTCGTTCGTTGATGCGTTGACCATGGGAATGGATAAAGTAATCGTAGGGCAAAAACACCTAGTGGAGTCATTGTTAATCGGATTATTGTCCGACGGACATATTTTGCTCGAAGGTGTGCCTGGTTTGGCAAAAACTTTAGCCATCAAGACTTTGTCGGACTTGATTAAAGCCGACTTTAGTCGAATTCAGTTTACTCCCGACCTTTTGCCTGCCGACGTCTTGGGAACAATGATTTACAGTCAGAAGAAGGAAGAGTTTCACATTAAAAAAGGGCCTATCTTTGCCAACCTTATTTTGGCGGACGAAATTAACCGTGCTCCGGCAAAAGTACAGAGTGCTTTGCTCGAAGCGATGCAGGAACGTCAGGTTACCATTGGTGAGCATACTTATAAATTGGAAGAACCGTTTTTGGTATTGGCAACTCAAAACCCGATTGAACAGGAAGGTACCTATCCGCTTCCAGAAGCGCAGGTTGACCGTTTTATGTTGAAAGTGATAATCAATTATCCGAAAAAAGAAGAGGAAAAATTGATTATTCGCCAAAATTTGCTTAAAGAAAAACCGGAAGTTTTACCAATTCTTTCTCCAAAAGACATTGTAGAAGCTCGCGATGTGGTTCGTCAGGTTTATATCGACGAAAAAATTGAGCGTTACATTGTGGATATTGTTTTTGCAACCCGCTTCCCACAAGAATACGGACTCGATTCGTTGAAAGAAATGATTTCGTTTGGAGCTTCTCCACGTGCATCAATAAATCTTGCTTTGGCTGCGCGCGCTTATGCGTTTATCAAACGCCGTGGGTACGTGATTCCGGAAGATATTCGTGCCGTATGCTACGATGTGCTTCGTCACCGTATCGGACTAAGTTACGAAGCTGAAGCCAACAACATGACTACCGAAGAAATCATTACTGAAATTTTAAATACAGTAGAAGTGCCTTGATAATGTGCCAATAATTCAATTTGCCAATATGCAAATGAAATATTTGTTTAATTTATTTCTTTGTAAATTGGCACATTAGCATATTTTCATATTAGCACATTAGTATTTATGGAAACCAGTGAATTAATAAAGAAAGTTCGAAAGATAGAAATAAAAACCCGCGGATTATCAAAAAATATTTTCGCGGGGGAATACCATTCTGCATTTAAAGGGAGGGGGATGACCTTTGCCGAAGTGCGTGAATATCAGTATGGCGATGACATTCGTTCTATCGACTGGAATGTGACTGCACGTTTTGGGCATCCTTACATTAAAATATTTGAAGAAGAACGTGAATTGACTGTGGTTCTTTTGGTTGACGTGTCAGGAAGCCGGGAATTCGGAACTGTCACCCAGCTCAAAAAGGATATTATTACCGAAGTGGCTGCCACGCTTGCGTTTTCGACCATTCAGAACAATGATAAAATTGGTGTAATATTTTTCTCGGATAAAATTGAAAAGTTTATTCCTCCTAAAAAAGGGAAAAAACACGTTTTGCATATTATTCGCGAACTGATCGATTTTACTCCCGAAAGCAATAAAACCAATATTGCTGGAGCTTTGCGGTATTTTACAAATGCAATTAAAAAAAGCTCTACAGCGTTCATTATCTCCGACTTTATTGATAAGGATTTTGAAAAAGACCTGATGATTGCTAACCGGAAACATGATATTGCTGCTTTGCAAATATATGATATCCGCGAAACAGAATTGCCCGATGTGGGACTGGTGAAGTTGAAAGATGCTGAAACCGGTGAAAGAATCTGGGTGGATACATCCGACAAAAGACTTCGAACAACTTACAAGCATGCGTGGGGCGAAAATCAGCTGGCACTTCAGAAAACATTCACCAAATCGGGTGTCGACTCAGTTTCGATGTCCACCTCCGAAGATTATGTTCGTGCGCTGATGAGATTATTTAAAATGAGAGCCTGAAATATATTGAGGATTTAAATATTTGACGATTTACACTTGTATGCGAAAAAACCAATTTATTTACTTGTTTCTTATTTCTTTGTTGCCCGTTTCGCTATGGGGACAAAAAATTACTGTAAATGCAAAGCTTGACTCTACGGTATTGTGGATCGGCGATCAGGCAAAACTGACATTTGAAGTATCGCAACAACCTAATCAAAAGGTGATAATGCCGATTTTCTCGGATACGATTGTTGGTGGTTTGGAACTGGTGGCGCCGGTAAAAATGGATACTGTAAAAAACGCAGATGGACATATTCAGGTAAATCAAACGTATACTGTCACTGCTTTTCAGGATTCCTTGCTTTACATTCCGCCTTTTCCGTTTGTATCCGGAAGTGATACCGTTTGGTCGAAATCACTATCTCTGAAGGTGGTTCAACCGTTCCAAATCGATACTGCTGCTAATACAATTACCGATATTAAGCCTGTTCTGGAGCCTAAATTCGATTGGCTGGGACTTATAAAAACAATCTTCATTATATTGTTGATCGCAGTTTTGTTGATTGGAGCCTATATTTTGATACGAAAACTAGTGCAGAAAAAACCTGTATTTGAAAGTATCAAGAAAGAGCCAGAAAAGCCTGCTCATGTCGTAGCATTAGGAGAACTGGACAGAATCAAGAACGAAAAATTGTGGCAACAAGGTCGGTTGAAAGAGTTTCATACTCAGCTAACAGATGTGATTAGAGTTTATATCGAAAAGAATTTCCATGTGAACAGTATGGAAATGACTTCGGAAGAAATTTTGGAGAGTCTGAGAATAGTACAATTGGAACAAAAATCAGCATTTCTGGGATTAAAACAAATTCTTCAACTGGCTGATTTAGTAAAATTTGCTAAATGGAATGCTTTGCCTGACGAAAATGAACTCAGTCTGATGAACGCTTATTTGTTTGTCAACCAAACAAAAGTGGAAGAGGTGAAACCGTTGGAAGTTATTAAAGAAGAAGAGAAGAAAGCTCAAAAAGAATAGATTTAGACACTTGAAAAGTGCATTAAAAAGAATATTAAAATGACATTTCATAATCCGGAATATCTGTTTTTGTTATTATTGCTTGCCCCGGTCATATTTTGGTATGTATGGGAAATGCATAAATCTGATGCGAGCCTCCAAATATCATCTCATCAGAGCTTGATTAAATTTCCGAAAAGTAAAAGACTTAGATATCGCCATGTGCCTTTCGTATTACGTGTATTAGGTATTGTGGCTCTGATTATTGCAATTGCCCGTCCGCAAGCTTCAAACAGTTGGCGTACCGAAAGTACCGAGGGAATCGATATTATGATGGCGTTGGATATTTCGGGTACGATGATGGCTGAGGATTTGAAACCGAATAGATTGGAAGCTTCGAAAGATGTGGCAACGGAATTTATCATGTCGCGTCCTAACGATAACATTGGTTTGGTCGTTTTTTCCGGTGAAAGTTTTACTCAATGTCCGCTCACAACCGATCATGCGGTGTTGGTGAACTTGTTTAAAGGAGTAAAATACGGATTGATCGAAGATGGAACAGCTATCGGATTGGGACTGGCGAATGCGGTGAACAGAATAAAAGACAGCAAAGCCAAATCAAAAGTGATTATTTTGCTGACAGATGGTTCTAATAACCGTGGTGATATTGCTCCGATAACAGCGGCCGAAATTGCCAAGACTTTTGGAATCAGGGTTTACGCTATTGGTGTAGGTTCGCACGGAATGGTGAATATCCCGGTTCAAACGCCGATAGGAATTCAGTATCAGCAAATGGAATCTGAGTTCGACGAAAAATCGTTGCAGGATATTGCTGAACTAACGGGAGGTCAATACTTCAGGGCAACGGACAATTCGAAACTGAGAAAAATCTATCAGGAAATCGATCAATTGGAGAAAACAAAAATCAGTGTCAAAGAATACAGCAAGAAAAATGAAGAATTCTTTATATTCAGCTTATTGGCATTTTTATTTTTGCTTTCAGAAATAGTACTTAGAAACACCGTTTTGAGGAAAATACCTTGATAAAGAGCAGAACGAATAAAATTATCAAAATTTTCAAATTCAGAAAAAGATATGTTTAGATTTGCGCATCCGGAATATTTATTTTTACTCCTGTTAATCCCTGTATTAATAGCGGTATTTATCTATACGGGCATTCAAAAACGTCGTAAAATAAAACAGTTCGGAAATCCCGAATTGCTGGCACAGTTGATGCCTAACGTTTCGGTCATCAGACCCAGAGTGAAATTTTATCTTCAGTTAACGGCGATATTTTTTATCGTCGTTGTATTGGCTCAACCGCAGTTCGGAACGAAGATGGAAACCGTAAAACGCCAGGGGATAGAAGTGATGATTGC
>QKGU01000399.1 GCA_003250325.1 Paludibacter sp. | reverse complement strand
ATGTACCAGAATTTCGACATCCGCCGACGTGTTGTCATCCACTTTTCTGATCTTGATTTTTCCTTTGTCGCTGGCGCGAATAATGGATTCGATCAGTTTGGCTGTGTTTGTTCCGAAAGGAATTTCGGTTATTGAGAGCGTTTTATTATCAATCTTCCCAATCTTAGCCCGGATCTTCACAGCACCACCGCGCTCACCGTCATTGTAACGGCTGACATCGATAGAACCTCCCGTTTGAAAATCGGGATATAGAGTGAATTCCTCATCGCGCAAATGAGCGATACAGGCATCCAGCAATTCGTTGAAGTTATGAGGGAGTATTTTTGAGTTTAAACCTACGGCAATCCCTTCCACACCTTGCGCCAAAAGCAACGGAAATTTTACAGGAAGTGCAATCGGTTCCTTGTTTCGTCCGTCGTACGACGATTTCCATTCTGTAGTTTTGGGATTAAAAACCGTTTCGAGTGCAAATTTTGAAAGGCGAGCCTCAATGTAACGAGGGGCAGCAGCACCATCTCCGGTAAGGATATTTCCCCAGTTTCCCTGACAATCGATGAGCAAATCTTTTTGTCCCAATTGCACCAGCGCATCGCCAATGGAGGCATCGCCGTGTGGGTGAAATTGCATGCGTCCGTCGTCAAGTCGTTTCATCGAATGGAGAATGCGGCGCTGAACAGGTTTCAGTCCGTCGTAAATATCCGGTACGGCACGTTCGAGAATTACATACGAAGCATAATCCAAAAACCAGTTTTGGTACATGCCCGATAAATGATGTTTTACTGCGTCTTCGCTGATTTTCGGAACTTTATAGGTCGAATGCGCAGCCGTTTCATCATCGTTCACAATTTCTTCTGCCGCGTCATTGTTTTCGTTTTCTTCGTTTTCTGCTTCAATAATTTCGTCTGTGCTCATGCTGTTAGTTACAAGTTACGAGTTACAAGTTACAGGGGAGTTAGCTGATAGATGTTGATTTTCAGAATTCAATCAATAGTTATTACTCAAATCTCCTTGTTGTCACAGTATTTTTTCAAATACAATCCACAAAAATACAAAAAAAACAGTAACTTTGCACTTCTTTTTTAGAGAACTATTTTATTAAAATAGTCTATTTTATGAACAGGTAACATGTTCTTCTCAACTTGTACCTGTACCTCGTAACTTGTAACTCGTAACCAAAGAAATATGGCTTCACAGGAAGATGTTTTTAAAAAATTGATAGCTCATTGCAAAGAATACGGTTTTGTATTTCCTTCGAGCGAAATTTACGACGGCTTAGGTGCTGTATACGACTACGGTCAGAATGGTGTTGAATTGAAGAATAACATCAAAAAATACTGGTGGGACAGTATGGTGTTGCTCAATGAAAACGTGGTTGGGATTGATGCAGCCATTTTTATGCATCCAACTACCTGGAAAGCTTCGGGACACGTAGATGCTTTTAATGATCCGTTGATTGATAATAAAGATAGCAAGAAACGCTACCGTGCCGATGTTTTGATTGAGGAATTATTGGCAAAGTACGACGATAAAATTGATAAAGAAGTTGAAAAAGCAGCCAAACGTTTTGGTGAAAGCTTTGATGCGGAAATGTTCAAACAAACCAACGAACGTGTAAAGGAAAATCAGGCGAAGCGTGATGAAATCCATGCCCGTTTTGTAAAAGCGTTGAACGATAGTGACCTTGAAGAACTGAAACAAATTATTGTAGACTACGAAGTGGTTTGTCCGATTAGCGGAACAAAAAACTGGACCGATGTTCGTCAATTCAATTTGATGTTCTCTACCGAAATGGGTTCGACTGCCGATGGAGCTATGAAAATTTATCTTCGTCCCGAAACTGCTCAGGGAATTTTCGTAAACTTCCTGAATGTACAGAAAACAGGTCGTATGAAAGTCCCTTTCGGTATTGCTCAGATTGGAAAAGCTTTCCGTAACGAAATTGTTGCCCGTCAGTTTATTTTCCGTATGCGCGAATTCGAGCAAATGGAAATGCAGTTCTTTGTTCGTCCGGGCGAGGAAATGAAATGGTTCGAACACTGGAAAGAATTCCGTTTGAAATGGCACAAAGCACTTGGATTGGGCGATCATAAATATCGTTATCACGATCATGATAAATTGGCTCACTATGCTAATGCGGCTACCGATATCGAATTTGAAATGCCGTTTGGGTTTAAAGAAGTAGAAGGAATTCATTCACGTACCGATTTTGACTTGAGTAGTCACGAAAAATATTCAGGAAAGAATATCAAATACTTCGATCCGGAAATTAATCAATCATACACTCCGTACGTTATTGAAACTTCGATTGGTGTTGATCGTACTTTCCTTTCGATCATGGCAGCTTCTTATAAAGAAGAAGTACTGGAAAATGGCGAATCCCGTGTGGTATTGGCATTACCACCCGTGTTGGCTCCTGTTAAGGCTTGTGTGATGCCGTTGGTAAAGAAAGATGGACTTCCAGAAATTGCACGCGAAATCATTAACGATTTGAAATTTGATTTCAAATGTGCGTACGACGAAAAAGATTCTATCGGAAAACGTTATCGCCGTCAGGATGCAGTTGGAACTCCGTTCTGTATTACTGTTGATCACCAAACTCCTGAAGATAAATGCGTGACGGTTCGTTATCGCGACACGATGTTGCAGGAAAGAGTGAGAATTGAAGATTTACACAAGATAATCAGCGAGCAGGTAAATATGAAAAATCTTTTCAAAAAGATTCTTGGATAAGCTGATAATATATAGAAGGAAAGACGGATGATTTAATTTGTCCGTCTTTTTTTTGTCGATTAATTGTCTATGTGGGAAGGTAATCTCTGAAAGAAAATATATTTTATATGCTCTTGTTTTTCAGAGAAATAAATGCGAATTTGGTTATTTTGAAAATATTTGCAATGACGCTATTGTCAAATGAAATATTATGACTATCTTTGCAACCCGTTTGGAGTATAAAGTCCAAAGGGATATAAATTAAGAAATTAAAGTTATTAAATTAAAGTAAAATGCCTACAATTCAGCAATTAGTTAGAAAAGGAAGAGCAGAAATCATCGAACAAAGCAAATCTCGTGCATTGGATTCATGTCCTCAACGTCGTGGTGTTTGTGTTCGTGTGTACACTACAACTCCTAAAAAACCGA
>QKGU01000288.1 GCA_003250325.1 Paludibacter sp. | reverse complement strand
GAGTATCTTTCTTCTTTGATAGCATAATATATTTGCAAGATTTATGCATCAAATATACTAAAACTTGCAGATACACACAATACTTTTAAGATTTATTTTACTGGTAATCTTATGTTTATGGGCTTTTTAAGGGTCGACTAATTATTGAAGTGGATGGCGAGATTCACAAATATCAAAAAGATGCCGATGAGCAACGGACTTTTGAATTAAATCAGAAAGGCTATAAAGTAATTCGTTTTACAAATGAAGAAGTTATGCAAGACATAAACCACGTTTTAGAAAAAATTAAAAATCAAATTTCTTAAAATAATTAAAATTCTACAGATTCCATTTTTGAGCCCCCTTTGGGGGCAGGGGGTCTAAACTAAAATACTAATATTATGAATATCACAATAAACAACCAGTTATTCGAAGTTCAGGAAGGAACAACCATATTGGAAGCATGCAAAATGGCAGGAATAAAAGTTCCCACTTTGTGCTATTTGCAGGATGTTTCCAACAATGCTTCATGTGGCGTTTGCGTGGTGGAAGTGAAGGGTGCCCGTTCGTTGTTGCGTTCGTGTATCACAAAAGTTTCAGAAGGAATGGAAATAACTACCAATAACCAGCGAGTGTTGGAAGCCCGTAAAATAAACGTTGAACTTTTACTGGCCAACCATCCTCAGGATTGTCTTATCTGCGACCGGAATCAAAATTGCGAATTACAGGAGTTAACCTATACTTTCGGAATTAACGAGAAACGATTCGTTCGGACAAGAAAAGAATATTTGAGAATTGATGACTCGTCACTCTCTTTAGTTCGTGATCCTGAAAAATGTATCCTTTGTGGTCGTTGTGTAGCAGTTTGTAGTGAAATACAAACGGTGAAAGCCATCGATTTTGCCGGACGCGGATTAAAAAGTAAAATAGCAACTTATCTCGATCAGGGAATGGGTTCGGTGGCTTGTACCAATTGCGGTCAGTGCGCGTTGGTTTGTCCAACAGGTGCAATTACTGAAAAAAGTTCGGTGAAAGATGTTTGGGAAGCAATTCACGATCCAGAAAAAATCGTTTTGGTACAAACCGCTCCGGCCATTCGTGTAGGGATTGGCGAAGCAATGGGAATGCCTTACGGAAGTTTGGTGACCGGAAAAATGGTGGCCGGATTGCGTCGTCTTGGATTTTCGAAAGTTTTCGATACCAACTTCACAGCTGATTTGACCATCATTGAGGAAGGAAACGAATTGCTGAACCGCATAAAAACAGGTGGCACATTACCAATGATTACTTCTTGTTCACCGGGTTGGATCAAGTTTATTGAACATTTCTTCCCGGCATCCTTACCGCATTTGTCGAGTTGCAAATCGCCACAGCAAATGTTTGGAGCAGTGGCCAAAACATATTATGCCGAAAAAACGGGTATCGATCCACGAAACATTGTTGTTGTTTCGGTAATGCCTTGTACAGCTAAAAAATATGAAGCTAAACGTCCTGAAATGGATGGAGCATTTGAATATTGGAAAGAAAAAATGAATCTGAAAGAAAACGACCGATTCTATGACGTTGATTATGTTCTTACCACCCGCGAATTGTCGAGAATGTTCAAAGAAACAGGCATCGATTTCAGCCATCTTCCACCGGAAGATTTCGATAATCCGCTTGGCGAATCAACAGGCGCAGCAGTAATATTCGGCGCAACAGGTGGTGTCATGGAAGCAGCCCTACGTACTGCCTACGAAGTGTATACCGGAAAAACATTGTCGGATATCAATTTTACCGGAGTTCGTGGCATGGACGGAATTCGCGAAGCAGTTATCGATTTGGACGGAACGAAAATAAAAGTAGCAGTTGCACACACATTGAAAAATGCGCGCATTCTGCTCGAGCAAATCGAAAAGGGCGTTTCTCCCTACACTTTTATTGAGGTAATGACTTGCCCGGGCGGTTGTCTTGGAGGTGGCGGACAACCAATTCCAACAAATTACGAAGTTCGCCGGAAAAGAGCCGAATCAATTTACGCGGAAGACGCACATAAAATTCTTCGGAAATCGCATGAAAACCCTGAGATCATCACGCTGTATTCAGAGTTTCTGAAAGAACCTTTAGGCGAAATATCGCACCATTTATTACACACAAAATATGTAGAAAGAGGATATTGATTTTCTTTGTTTTTCATTTGCGAGAGGAGGTACGTTGTGTTAAATGCGTCTCCTCTCAGTTTTTTATTAGTGTGTGAAATTCTCAAAAAAATTTTAACTTCAACTTCTCGATATTCCAAAAATAAATATGAACTAAAATTAGATACAGTTGTTTTGAAAATACACGACATGACGCATTTACAGTGCGTCTTTTTTATGTCATACTCAGAGAAACAGACAATTCCTTTTGAATTACAATTATTGTTGTCCGATAAAAGTTTGCCGATAAGATAAAAAAAAGGAGCCAATTTTCTCAAATCAGCTCCAAAGTTGTATATTTGAAGTTACCACACCTAAAATATATAACATGAGCAAAGATAAACATTTTATCGGACAGCCG
>QKGU01000086.1 GCA_003250325.1 Paludibacter sp. | reverse complement strand
TCAACGGCGACGGCAGTAGAACTAAAGCATTCACATTGTCTTGTTTCACGAGAGAAACAATCGAGGGCAATACCTCCGAACTACCCGAAGTCTGTTTTTTAAAATAGCCGATAACGACCGAGGCTATGGGCATTTGGCGGTTTGCGGGAGCATTCACTGTCGCACAGCGACAAAGTGAATGCGGGAGCAAAACCCGCTAAATGCACGTCAAGCCGCCAATGGACATAGGCGTGTGTTAGCAGCAGGACGTTTTGTTTATTTGTGTCTTTAAATTTCGTATATAATTGTTTATTTTGTTGATATATATAGTTTTATGTTTTTAGTTTATGTCGCTTTAATGTCTTTTTACGATTGCCTATATCTTTTTTACGAAGGCTTATATCTTTATTGTGATTGCTTATATCTTTTCTACAAAGGTCTATGTCTTTTTTTCTGTTGTTTATATCTTATTTACGGAGCTTTATGACTTTTTTGTGATTGTCTATATCTTTTTTGCTACGGTTTATATTTTGTTTTTTATTGTCTATGTCTTTTGAACAAAGGTTTATATCTTTTTTGTGTAGTTATATATCTTTTTTATGGTGTTGTAAATAAATCAGTAGTTATAAAATGTATAACTACTGATTGTAAAGACTGATTATTTGTCTCGTGATATAAAAGTGAGTTTTGATATTTGCTTATATTGATAGCTGGAAGCTCCAAATACAGATTTAATGTAGTTTTTGGAGTCGGAAGCTATGTCAACTAATCCGGTTAGTGGTTTATAAAGTATTTCGTTTCTGTTATTACGTGCATTGTCTAACTGAATGTAGTTTGTAATAACATTTGTATTTTTAGTTTTTAAATCATTATAAACTGCCTGTAATGATTCAATTTTAAGATCTTCTTCATTTGGGGCATATTCGGGTACTGTTGAAAGGAGAGATATGAGTTTGCCAAAATTTTCAACTCTACTGTCATATCCCATTTGTGAGACAGAAATTTGATTTACATCTTTTCCTTCAGCCTGAAGTGCAGCAATTTCTTCTTCGGTGAGTTTTGTTCCGGCTCTTTTGCCTTGTAGTTTGCGAATAATTGTTTTTGCACTTTCATCTACTTGTGTTGTGCTACCTGAGGCTTTAAGAGCATTATTGACACGGGTAACAAGTTTACCAAAAGTAGAAAATGCAAGTTCTCTTGCATCTACAGCGATAGAGTAGGAGGATTGAGCGGTGTTAACCTGATTGAAAGATTCATTAGCCGCAGTAAACAAAGCTTGTAATGCTCGTAGTTTAAGGTTTTCCCGAGAAGGATTGTAGCTTGCTCCGAAAGCAGTGATTGACGTGATTAATGTCTCAAGGTTGGTCACATTTTTAGCGTGACCAGATTCAGATGTACTTGCCATAATTGTTTAGATTAGAGATTAGTAACTAGATAATTTTTTCAAAAGCAAATATACATATTATTTAAATATTTACATTAAAGTTGTTTAATTTTTATTTTGTTGTAGGTTTTTTATTTTAAAATGAGGGGTGGGAGGGTATAGTGCTGAAATATAAAAACTTCACAGTGCATTGTTTTTTGTTTCGAGGAGAGATAATAGTGTGGATAGAGGAAAAAACAATGTACTGTGACCGCTCTGCCTATTATCATAAAGCGATAAAAGCCACAGCAAGGCGTTTGAAAATAAACATTACTTGCTGTGGCTTTTTTTGCTTTATGGGCGATTAAAAATTATATAAAGACAACATAATATGCTTTAATCCTCCTGAATATCTTCAACCTTATTTATTTTTTTAAGAAATACATCTTTGCCATCAAATACAAAAAAAAGTACTCCAACAGTTGTAAAAAAATATATTAGGTAATCCTCGAAATTCGTAGATTTTATTATGAAAATCAGTTTAAACAGCCAATACCACGCATAAAGATTAAATGCTATAACATAAATACGCCTTAACCATAGAAAAAGGAAACGTCTAATTTTTATTTCATCATCATTTTTTGCTTTCATAAAAATATTTGAAAATTAATCATTTATTGATTTATTGCTATTTAATCTCAATTTTATCAATCTCTTTCATTATCCTGTCTGTTTCACTCAATGCAACGATAATTTTATGTCGTCAAATTCTAATTTTCTTTCTTTGCGGTCTTTTAGCCATTTTTGTGCTGGTTGATAACCGCCAATAAAGAAGTTCCAAGCAACTTCTGGTACGTTGTCGAAATACTGTGTTTCGTTTATGTAAACTTTGCCGTTTTCATATTTAGGTTTTCCTACTTCGTTGGTTCCATCAATCGGGTATTGCGTAATGTGTTTTTTAACTGTTGGAGATTCTAATAAATGAATTTGTCTTATTTCTCCGCCTAATTTTACCAAAGTCCAAAACGTATCTTTGTCTTTTGGATATGGCACTCTTGGAAAATCAATCTTTAGAAACTCTTTGTATTTTTCTCTGAAAGTTGGTGAATGCAAAACAGCATAAATATAATCGAGTATATCAATTGGGGCAAAGGTATCTTCTGCTGCTTCTTTCTCATAGGTAAAATTTAATTTTAGTTTCTTAGCTATTTGATTTACGATTTCTATGTTTAGGTTTGGCGTTCTTTTTGGTGTTTGGTCAATGGTTTGTTGGGCGTTAGATTCGAGATAAAGATAGAGTGGAAAAATACTTGTAATTTCACTTGTTCTATTTGATACAAAACAGCTTTCAATTATTTTATTTGAAATTGAAACATGTTGGTATGTCTCCCCTGTTTTAAATTGCTTACACACAGCAATCCCTAAATTTTCTCCATTTATAAAATGTTGCATTAACTTCTCTCTTGCTCTTTCAACAAGTTTTATATCGTAGTATACAAACTTCTCATCGAATGGGCGATATGAAATGGGGCGAATTAAATTTTGGTCAGAATCAATATGATAGAAAGTTTCAATACTTTCTTTAAGTTCTTTTTTGGTATCTTTGATTAGAACAGAGTCCTTTGCTGTTACTATGCCAACATTATTTAATGGAAACAAATCCGTTAGTTTAAATCCTTCTTCGTAATCTTTTTGAGAAGAAAAATCCTTACCAACAAAAAAGTAATTAGGAGCAGTGTTCGGTAACTCTTTAAAAAGTATTGTATTTAAACAATTTTCCATTAAAAAGTCATATTTCAATTCACGTCTACCGTATAAATCAAAATGAAGAACTTTAGCTAATTCGTTTTGCTTTTTATTACCTGTTTTTACAAATACATTTATTGAAACACCCTGCTCAATATCAAATACATTCACATCAGCACTTCCATCTGGGGAAGTTTCTTTTTTCTTGGCATTTCCGTGTAAATCTATTGTATAAATCTTATCGTATGTTTTTAGTAGATTCCATCGCATTCCTCTAAAAGTAGGATTGTCCAAAAAGCCGTGAGGATTGATAAAAGCTAATACACCACTTCCATTTTTCTCAATAAAATGCTGACCATAACGTAAGAATTTTACGTAATCGTCATTAATCCATTTTGGATTTCGCTCATTAAGTTTTTCTTTACCTCCTGGTTCTTTTTTATAATCTTCCATAAGGTTCATTATCCATTCGCCTTTGTTGGCACTTTCTCCACTATATGGCGGATTTCCGATAATGCACATTACCGGTGTATCACGCTTTATGCGGTTGGCTTCATTAGCTTCTGTGCTTAGCCAATTTGCCCAAAGTGTTCCGGTATCGGGGTGGTGTTCTTCCAAACTGTTGGTCAAATACACTCTGAAACGTTGGTCTTTGGTCGGTTTAAAGCCTGTTTCTTTAAGTAATAAATCTAACTTTAAATGTGCCATGGCGTAACTTGCCATTAGCAATTCGAAACCATTGAGGCGTGGCAAAAGGTGAGTTTCCACATAATTGCTCCAAATGCCTTGTTGTCCTTCAAACTTTTTATATACATGTTTGATAACTTCTGCAAGAAAAGTTCCTGTTCCTGTGGCCGGGTCGAGAATTTGTACGCGATGGACATCCTGTTCGATTTGTTTGTATCCTGTTGCCGAACGCTTGTCGGGCGTTTGGGTATTGAGCATTATCTTGGTTTTCGAAGTGTCGGCTAATCCCATCGGCATATCGAATTCTGTTTTCAGAATATCATCCACAGCCCGTACAATAAAGTTTACCACAGGTGCGGGAGTGTACCAAACGCCACGTGCTTTGCGGAGTTTTGGATCGTATTCGCTGAGGAAGTCTTCGTAAAAATGGATAATAGGGTCTTCCATTTTTGTGCTTTTGCCGTAGTTTTTGAGCATTTGCTCTACGTTGCAGGCAAGGAAAATGTTTACAAGGTCGTCCACAATCCATTTGATACGGTCGTCGACATCTATACCCGCAATGTAACCAAAGAGTTTGCGCAGAAAAGGATTTGATTTTGGGATCAACTCGGCTGCTTCCTGTCGGCTGAAAGTTGGTAAAGTGGCGTCGTGAAGTCGTGCAGCAAACATTCCGTAAGCAATGGTTTGTGCATAGACATCGGCAAATCCTTTTGGAGTTATGTCGTGTATAAGAATGTCTTTGAAAGCTAACATTTGTTCTTTCAAAGTGCTGTCTTCGCTGTTTTCTTCATCGCTGTTCAAAGCATTCTCAATAACATCCGAAAGAAGGCGGGCTTTGCCCGCCATCATT